>JAKBCG010000189.1 GCA_021808035.1 Pseudomonadota bacterium | reverse complement strand
CACGGACTGCTTGTAATAGGTGTCGACGGCGACGCGCACGCGCCGGGTCACGGCTTGTGACACGCCGACGTCGTAGTCGTTCGCCCGCTCCGCCTGCGGCGGGGTGTCACCGGGAGAGAGCGGCGCGGCGGTCGTGTTCACGAACGGCGCGAGATCGCTCGCCCCGACGAGTTCGAACGGCGGCGGCGAGAAGTATCGGGCATAACCGGCGTGCAGCGTGGTCTTCGCCGACACCCGCCACACGAGATTCGCGCGCGGACTCACCTGGTTGCCGCTCGCATAGGCGGTGAACCGGTCGTAACGCAGGCCGTAGTTCAGCGTCAGCCGCTCGAGGAGCCGCCATTCGTCCTGGACGTAGAGACTCTCGATCCGCTCGGTCTTCGCGCCGTTGTCGACGATCGTGAGCGGAACGTCGCCCTGCGGCGCACCGGCCGCGTTGGTCGGCAGCACGAGCGAGGTGGTGTCGCTCGTGGACCGGTCGTCCTGCACGAACAGTCCGGCGCGCAGGGTGTGCGCCCGGTCGAGCCGCCAGCTCGCATCCGACTGCAGCGCATAGGCGACGTTGCGTTTGTACGCGCTCTGCGCGATCCCGTTGTAGAGCAGATCGCCGATCGGATCGGGCTCGAACGTCAGGCTCGAGTAGCGCGCGACCAGCGACGTGCGCAGGTGCAGCGGGCCCGCGCGGTGCAGCCAGCTGAGCGCGCCGAAATGGGTGATCTCGCGCTGGTTCTCGTTCAACGCGGCGCTCGGGAACGTGGTTTGCCCGTACACGCTGAGTCCGAGCGGCGGTTGTTCGCCGTCCAGGTTCGGTATCTGGAACTTGCCGATCGAGCTGCCGACCAGCAGCGCGACGCGATCATGGGTGTCCAGGGCGTCCTCGAAGTAGCCGAAGCCGTGGTACTGCGTCGTGTGATCGTGGATCGGATTCGACCGGCCATCCGGCGACTCGATCCCGAGGTCGCTGCGCAGCATGTCGCCGGCGACGAAATAGCTGAGCGAGCCCACGCTGCCGGCGGCATCGATGCTCGGCTGCACGGTGCCGTGGCTGCCGCCGTAGAGCGACACGGCGCCGCCGTGCACCTCGGCGCCGCTCTTCGTGCGGATGTCGATGATGCCGGCGGTGTCGAGACCGTACTGCGCCGGCAGCGTGCCGGTGATCAGGCTCACCGAGGAGATCAGCCGCGGGTCGAGCACCTGCCCGAAAGCGCTGACGCCCTCGGGCAGCACGATCCCGTTGATCCGGTACTGCACGCCGTTGTGCTCGCCGCGGACGTGGATCTGGCCGAAGGAGTCCTGGGCCACGTCCGGCGCCTGCAGGATCACCTGGTTCAACAGGGCGTTGTCCCCGCCGGGGGCGCCGGCGATCGCCCGTGAATCGAAGGTATAGCTCGATGCGCCGATGCGCGTCGGGATGCGTGCGCGATCGGGACCGAGATGGGAGGCGGTCACGACGATCGCCCCGAGTTCGGGGGGCGATCCGGCTGCCGCCGCGCGGGCGGGGATCCGGAACGAGGCGCAGGCGATCGCGGCGAGACCATAGGCCGCGACCGCAAGGGAATGGCGGTGCATCGAACACACTCCTGGCAACGGTTGACGGCGGGACGCGGCCGCGCGTGCGCACGGCGGGCTCCCGCGAGGGATCGTTCGTGGAACGAGGTCAGCCGAAGGTGGGCGGGCCGCGGCTGCGCGGCCGTGGCGCGGCCGTGCCGATGGATGCGAGGAGTGGGGCGGAGGTCCGGTCGGGGGTCGCATGCGTGAGCCGCGGGCGCGGATACGGGTGGCTGCACGCCGGCGTGACGGCCTGCGCGTAGACCGGACACAGCGCGCAGGGCTTCTCGGCCCGATGACCGGGGCCGACCTCGGTGACCGCGCGCATCCACGCGGTCACGTGGCCGAGTTCGTGCACGATCGCGCCTTGCTGCGCGAACAGCAGCGAGGACAGCAGCGCGATCGATCGGAGCGTGGCTTTCATGCGGTCGGGACGGACGGTCCGGGAGTTGACCTGACCGCGCACTATACCAAAATCGCTCCGGCCTGCGTGGCGGTGCGACGCCACCGCGGGTCACGCCGATGGATTTGTGCGGGTCTCTTTGAGTAGGATCGTTCCCCATGATGCGCGCGCTCACCTTTCGGCTGAACGGCGTCGAGCGAACCCTCGAGATCGACGATGCGCGCGCGCTCCTGGTCGTGCTGCGCGACGACCTGGGTTTGACCGGCGCGAAGACCGGTTGCGGCGTCGGTTATTGCGCCGCCTGCACGGTGCTGCTCGACGACGCGCCGATCCGTTCCTGCATCACACCGGTCGGCGCGATCGACGGTCACGCGGTGACCACCGTCGAGGGTCTCGCGAGCGGCGGCGTGCTGCATCCGTTGCAACAGGCGTTCATCGATCACGGCGCGTTCCAGTGCGGATACTGCACCTCGGGGATGCTGCTCGGCGCGGTCGCGCTGCTGCGGTCGAATCCGCATCCCTCGCGCGAGCAGACCGTCCAGGCCCTCGAAGGACACCTGTGCCGCTGCGGCGCGCATCAACGCATCCTCGCGGCGATCGAGTCGGTCGCGGCGCAGGGCGCGGCGGCCGAGGAGGCGCAATGAACGGCGAGCAGGGCGGCGGCGTGGGCTTCAACCGACGCCGGTTCCTGCAGATCGCGGGCGGCGGCGTCGTGGTCGCGCTGATCGGCTTCGGGGCGCGATACGCGCTGAAGCGGGAGCGGGAGTTCGCGTATCCGGAGGACCTGAACGCCTACCTGCGGATCGGCCGCGACGGTCGCGTGACGGTGTTCTCCGGCAAGATCGAGATGGGCCAGGGCGTGATGACCTCGCTCGCGCAGATGCTCGCCGAGGAACTCGGCGTCGGCATCGCGATGGTCGACATGGTGATGGGCGATACGCAGTCGTGCCCGCCGGACGCCGGCACGTTCGGCTCCTTGACGACCCGGGTGTTCGGCCCGGCGTTGCGTGAAGCGGGCGCGAAGGCGAGGTCGGCGCTACTCGGGCTCGCCGCCAAGCGCCTCGGCGCGCCGCGGACCGCGCTCACGGTGCAGGATGGGGTCGTGTCGGTGATCGGCGCGCCGTCGCGGCGCGTGACCTACGCGGATCTCGCGGGCGGCGCGAAGATCCTGCGCATCGTCGACCGGCGCGTCCCGCTGCGCACGCCGAACGAGTTCACGGTGATCGGCGACCCGGTCGCGCGGCTCGACGGGCCCGCGAAGGTCACCGGGGCGGCGAAGTACGCCGGCGATCTGCGCCTGCCCGGAATGCTGTACGCGCGGCTGCTGCGACCGCCGATGCACGGCGCGATCCTGATGCGCATCGACACCTCGGCCGCCGCGCGGGTACCCGGCGCACGGATCGTGCAGCACCAGGGGATGATCGCGGCGCTGCATCCGGATCCGCAGGCCGCCGCGGTCGCGGTCCAGGCGATCCGGGCGGATTGGTCGGAGCCCGCGGCCACGGTCGATTCGGACAGCATCTTCGCCCACCTGGTCGCGGTCGGCGGTACGCCGGACGAGATCGCGAAACACGGCGACGTCGACGCCGCGCGCGAGCGCGCGCCGCATCGGATCCGTTCGGTGTTCCACAAGGGCTACGTCGCCCACGCGCCGATGGAGCCGCATACCGCGCTCGCCGAGGTCAAGGACGGGCGCGCGACGGTCTGGGCATCGACCCAGACGCCGTTCCCGACCCGTGACCACGTCGCCGAGATGCTCGGATTGCGGCGCGACGCGGTGCGCGTGATCACGCCGTTCGTCGGCGGCGGGTTCGGCGGGAAGATCGCCGGTCAGCAGGTGCTCGAGGCGGCCCGGCTCGCGCAGTTGACCGGACGCCCGGTGATGGTCGAGTGGACGCGCGAGGAGGAGTTCTTCTACGACACGTTCGACCCGGCCGCGGTCGTCGAGGTCGACTCGGCCGCGGACCCCTCCGGGCGGATCGCGCTGTGGGACTACGCGGTGTTCGGCGCCGGTCCGCGGGGCGCGGCGCCGATCTATGCGAGTGCGAACGAGCGGATCGTCGCGGCAAGGAACGGCCCGGACATCCACCCGTTCGCGGTCGGCCCGTGGCGCGCGCCGGGCGCGAACATGAACGTGTGGGCGCGCGAGTCGCAGATCGACCTGATGGCGGCGGCGCTCGGGCAGGACCCGCTCGAATTCCGCCTGCGCAACGTCGTCGAGCCGCGGCTGCGCCGCACGCTCGAGGCGGTCGCGAAGGCGTTCGGCTGGCAGAGCGGGCCCGCGCCGACCCGGCACGGGCAAGGCATCGCGTGCAACATCGACGCGGGAACCTGTGTCGCGACCGCGGCTTCGGTCCGGGTGGATGCGGCGAGCGGGCGGGTGATCGTCGACCGGCTCGTCTGTGCGCAGGACATGGGCGTCGTCGTGAACCCGGAGGGCGCGAAGATGCAGATCGATGGCGGGCTCACGATGGGCCTCGGGTACACGCTCGCCGAAGAGCTGCACTTTCTCGGCGGCAACATTCTCGATCGAAACTTCGGGACCTACCGGATTCCGCGGTTCTCCTGGGTCCCGCGGATCGAGACGATCCTGCTCAAGAACGACGCGCTCGCGCCGCAGGGCGGCGGGGAGCCGGCGATCACGACGACCGGCGCCGTGGTCGCGAACGCGGTGTTCGACGCGACCGGGGTGCGCTTCTACCGGCTGCCGATCACGCAGGTGCGGGTGAAGGACGCGCTCGCGGCGGCCGCTAAAGCCTGATCGGCGCCGCCGCGGTCGCGCCGCCGCCCACGAGGCTCGCTACGGCGGCGAGCGTGATCGCGAGACGGCGACGGGAGCCGCGGCGCACGGACATCAGAACAACCCGACGACCTGGCCGTCCGGGCCGATGTCGATCCGGTCGGCCGAGGGGACGCGCGGCAGGCCCGGCATCGTCATGATGTCGCCGCAGATCATCACGATGAACTCGGCGCCGGCGGACAGACGCACCTCGCGCACCGTGATCACATGCCCGCTCGGGGCGCCACGCAGCTTCGGGTCGGTCGAGAACGAGTACTGGGTCTTCGCGACGCAGATCGGGTAGCGTCCGTAGCCCTCCTCTTCCAGGCGGCGGATGCGCTCGCGGACCTTCGAGTCGGCGTGGACCTCGGCGGCGCCGTAGATCTTGGTCGCGACCGCGGTCATCTTGTCCCAGAGGCTCGCCTCGTCGGGGTAGACGAAGCGGAACTTCGACGATCCGGACTCGACCATCTTCACGACGGTCTCGGCGAGGTCCTTCGCGCCCTTGCCGCCCTCGGCCCAGTGACGCGCGAGCACGACCGGCGCGCCGCGCTTCTCGATCGCCTTGCGCAGCAGCGCCACCTCCGCGTCGGTGTCGTTCGCGAAGTGGTTGATCGACACGACGCAGGGCAGGCCGTAGTGATTGCGGACGTTGTCGACGTGCCGCTCGAGGTTCACGAGGCCCGCGGTCAGCGCGTC
>JAKBCG010000188.1 GCA_021808035.1 Pseudomonadota bacterium | reverse complement strand
GCGCTGATCGCGCTCGGCGTCTCTCGCGCGCAGTACCTGCACGCGATCGCGGTGCTGGTCGGCAGGAACCCGGAGGACCTCGCGATCCCGGCGGCGGATCGGCTGCCGGCGCTGCCCGCGGTGCCGCCGGGGGTGCCCTCGACGCTGCTCGAGCGCCGGCCCGACATCGCCGCCGCCGAGCGCACGGTCGCGGCCGAGAACGCGGCGGTCGGCGTCGCGACCGCGGCCTACTTCCCGAGCCTGTCGCTGGCGGCGGCCGACGGGTTCGCGCAATCGCCGCTCGACGGCCTGCTGCACACCGCGAACGACGTGTGGTCGCTCGGCGCGAACAGCGCGCTGTCGCTCATCGACTTCGGCGCGCGCCGCGCGCAGGTGCGGGCGGCGCGCGCCGCCTACCAGGGCGCGGTCGCGAACTACCGCAATACCGTGCTGAACGCGTTCGCGCACGTCGAGGACGATCTCGCGAGCCTGCGGATCCTCGCGGCGCAGGCCGCCGCGCTCAATCTGGCGGTCACCGACGCCGCGCGCGGCGCCGCGATCGCGCTCGCGGAGTTCCAGGCCGGCACCGTCGACTACACCACGGTCGCGCAGGCCCAGGCGACGCTGCTCGCCGACCAGCGCAGCGCCCTCGCGGTGCGCGAGAGCCGGCTCGTGACCACGGTCGCGTTGATCGGCGATTTGGGGGGAGGCTGGTCCGCGACCGCGCTTCGTGACAAGTCGCGGTGAGACGCCGATAATTATCCGTTTCCGATCCTCGATCGGCCGCGTCGCGACGGGTTCCTAATGGCTCAATTCATCTACACCATGAACCGGGTGGGCAAGGTCGTCCCACCGAAGCGCGTGATCCTGCGCGACATCAGCTTGAGCTTCTTTCCGGGCGCGAAGATCGGCGTGCTCGGCCTGAACGGCTCGGGCAAGTCGACGCTGCTCAAGATCATGGCCGGCAAGGACGCCGACATCGAAGGCGAGGCGCGCGCGCAGCCCGGGATCAAGGTGGGCTACCTCCCCCAGGAGCCCGAGCTCGACGAGACCCGGACCGTCCGGCAGATCGTCGGCGAGGGCGTCGGCGACGTGCAGCGTCTGATCGACCGGTTCAACGCGGTCAGCGACCGCTTCGCGGAACCGCTGTCCGACGACGAGATGAACAAGCTGATGGAGGAGCAGGCGAAGCTCCAGGACCAGATCGACGCGGTCGGCGGCTGGGAGCTCGAGCGCAAGCTCGAGATCGCCGCGGACTCCCTGCGCCTGCCGCCGTGGGACGCGGTCGTCGGCAAGCTCTCGGGCGGCGAGAAACGCCGCGTCGCGCTGTGCCGGCTGCTGCTGTCGAAGCCCGACATGCTGCTGCTCGACGAGCCGACGAACCACCTCGACGCCGAGTCGGTCGCCTGGCTCGAGCACTTCCTCGCCGAGTACCCGAGCACGGTGATCGCGGTGACCCACGACCGCTACTTCCTAGACAACGTCGCCGAGTGGATCCTCGAGCTCGACCGGGGCCACGGGATCCCGTGGCACGGCAACTACTCCTCGTGGCTCGAGCAGAAGGAACAGCGGCTCGTCCAGGAGCAGAAGCAGCAGGAAGCGCTCGCGAAGTCGCTGCAGCATGAACTGGAGTGGGTCCGCTCGAACCCGAAGGCCCGGCAGGCGAAGTCGAAGGCCCGGCTGCAGCGCTACGAGGAGCTCTCCTCGCAGGAATTCCAGAAACGCAACGAGACCAACGAGATCTACATCCCGCCGGGCGAGCGGCTCGGCGACCTGGTGATCGAATGCCAGGGCCTGCGCAAGGGGTTCGGCGACCGGCTGTTGATCGACGGCTTGAGCTTCAGCCTGCCGCGCGGCGGCATCGTCGGCATCATCGGCCCGAACGGCGCCGGCAAGACGACGCTGTTCCGGATGCTGACCGGCGCCGACCAGCCCGATGCCGGCGAAATCCGCATCGGCCCGACCGTGACGCTTGCCTACGTCGACCAGTCGCGTCAGGCGCTCAACGACAAGAACACCGTCTGGCAGGAGATCTCCGGCGGCCTCGACCTCATCAAGGTCGGCAACTACGAAACCTCGTCGCGCGGCTACGTCGGACGCTTCAATTTCCGCGGCGTGCAGCAGCAACAGCTAATCGGCGAGCTCTCGGGCGGCGAGCGCAACCGCGTGCACCTCGCGAAAGTGCTGAAATCCGGCGGCAACGTGCTGCTGCTCGACGAGCCGACCAACGACCTGGATATAGAGACGCTGCGCGCGCTCGAAGAGGCGCTGCTCGCGTTCCCCGGCTGCGCGGTCGTGATCTCGCACGATCGCTGGTTCCTCGACCGGATCGCGACCCACATCCTCGCGTTCGAGGGCAACTCCGAGGTCGTCTGGTTCGAGGGCAACTACCGCGAGTACGAAGAGGACCTGAAGAGACGCAAGGGCGAGGATGCGGCGCAGCCGCACCGCATCCGCTACAAGCCGCTGGAGGGATGACCGCGATGATCCATATCGACGCGCCGGACGAACTGCGGATCGAACCGCCGGGCCTCGCGCTCGCCTGCCCGCACTGCCAGGCGCACACCCATCTGACGCCGGTCGGCGTGCCGCGGGTCGCGGACCTCGCGCACCGCCAGCCGAAGCACGTCGGCATGGTGTTCCTCTGCGACGCCTGCGGCGAGCCGGTGTTCCTCAAGTTCCCCGTGCTCGGCCATGCGCCGGACCGGATCGACCTCGCCGCGAACTTCGTCGAGATCGAGCGCAGCCCCGAGACCTTCCCGCTCTCCTACCTGCCGGCGGAGACGCAGGGGGTGTTCAAGGAGGCGCTCGCCTGTTACACGGCCGGATGCTTCAACGCGTTCGGCGCGATGTGCCGCCGGACGGCGCAGTCGCTGTTCCGCGAGCTCGGCGAGCGCGGCAAGCTCGATCTGTTCGACGAACTGCAGGAAGCGCGCGAGATCGCCGGCCTCGACGAGGAGACCTTCGCGACCGTCCGGGCGGTGCTGTTCGGCAGCGACGCGGATCCGTGGCCGCACCAGCCGACGCTGAACCCGGGCCGCGCGGGCGTGCTGCTCGAGGTGATGAGGGACCTCCTGTACCAGACTTTCGTCCGCAAGGCGAAGCTGCGCCAGGCGGTGACCTACCGCAGGTTCGTCGTCCCGTCGACCGCCGAAACCGAATACTGACCGGGCCGCGCGCTCAGCCGGCGAACACGCGTGCGTTGCGGAACAGCCGCATCCAGCCGCCGTCCTCGCCCCACTCGCGCGGCGCCCAGGAGTGCTGCACGGTCCGGTAGACCCGCTCCGGATGCGGCATCAGCGCGGTCACGCGCCCATCGGCGCTGCACACGCCCGCGAGTCCGCCCGGCGAGCCGTTCGGGTTGAACGGATAGCGCTCGGTCGGCGCGCCCTGGTGGTCGACGTACCGCAGGCTCGCCACGCCGAGCGCGAGCAGCCGCTCCTCGCCGCCGTCCGGATCGAATTCCGCGCGGCCCTCGCCGTGCGAGACCGCGACCGGCAGCACCGAGTCGTGCATCCCCTGCAGCAGCACCGAGCGGCTCGACGCGACGCGCACCAGCACCAGCCGCGCCTCGTGCTGCTCGGAACGGTTGCGCACGAACCGCGGCCACGCTTGCGCGCCCGGCACGATCTCCTTCAGCGCCGCGAGCATCTGACAGCCGTTGCAGATCCCGAGCGTGAACGTCGACGGGCGCTGGAAGAACGCCTCGAACTGCGCGCGCGCCCGCTCGTTGAACAGGATCGACTTCGCCCAGCCTTCGCCGGCGCCGAGTACGTCGCCGTACGAGAAGCCGCCGCAGGCGACGAGCCCCGCGAATCGATCGAGGCTCGCGGTGCCGCCGAGCACGTCGGTCATGTGCAGGTCGTACGCGTCGAAGCCCGCCCGCGTGAGCGCCGCGGCCATCTCGGTCTGGCTGTTGACGCCCTGCTCCCGCAATATCGCGACGCCCGGGCGCCGCCCGGTGTTCACATAGGGCGCGGCGACGTCCTCGGCCGGATCGAAGCTCAAGCTCGCATGCAGCCCCGGATCGTCCGCGTCGAGGAGGCGATCGTATTCCTCGCGCGCGCAGTCCGGATGATCGCGCAGCCGCTGCATCCGGAACGACACCTCGCTCCACGCGCGGTGCAGGTCGGTGCGCGAAGCCTCGAGCAGCGGCTCGCCGCCGGCGCGCAACGTGATCCGCGGTCCCGCCACCGGCCGTGCGACCGCGCGCACGCATCCGCCGAGGCCGTGCCGCTCGAACACCGCGAGCGCGTCCGCGAGCTGCGCTTCGCTGACCTGCACGATCGCTCCCGGCTCCTCGGCGAAACACGCGGCGACCGGGTCGCGCACCGCGCCGAGGTCGATCTCGAGGCCGCAACGCGACGCGAACGCGATCTCCAGCAACGCGATCAGCGTGCCGCCGTCGGAGCGGTCGTGGTACGCGAGCGCGAGGCGCAGCGCCTTCAGTTCGATGATCGCGGCCGCGAACGCCGCGAGCAGCGCCGGATCGTCGAGGTCGGCCGGTTCGCCGCCGTCACGCCGGTGGACCTGCGCCCAGCAGGAACCCCCGAGCCGGTCGCGCCCGCGGCCGAGATCGACGAGCAGCAGCCGCGACGGCGCGCGCCGGTCGAGCAGCGGCGTCAAGCAGCGTCGCGCGTCGCGCACCGGCGCGAACGCCGACACGATCAACGAGACCGGCGCGACCACCCGGTGCTCGCCGCGCGCATCGCGCCACACGGTGCGCATCGACAGCGAATCCTTGCCGACCGGGATCGCGATCCGCAGGCGCGCGCACAGATCGAGCGCGACCGCGCGCACGGTCGCATACAGGTCCGCATCCTCGCCGGGCTCTCCGCACGCCGCCATCCAGTTCGCCGACAATCGCACGTCCGTGAGCGCGCCGATGTCGGCCGCGAGCAGGTTGGTGATCGCCTCGGCGACCGCGAGCCGGCCCGACGCGGCCGGGTCGAGCACCGCGACCGGCGTGCGCTCGCCGACCGCGAGCGCCTCGCCGCGATAGCCATCGTAGTCGCTCAAGGTCACGCCGACGTCCGCGACCGGCACCTGCCAGGGACCCACCATCTGATCGCGGCTCACCAGCCCGCCAACGCTGCGATCGCCGATCGTGATCAGGAACGACTTGTCGGCGATCGTCGGCAGTTCGAGGAGCCGGCGCAACGACTCCTCGACACCGGTCCCGGCGGTCGACAGCGCGCCGGGATCGCGCGGCAGGCTCGCGACCTCGCGGCGCATCCGCGGGGGCTTCCCGAGTAGCGTGTCGATCGCCATGTCGACCGGCGAGCCACCCTGCGCCCCGTCCGCGACGATCAGCCGGCCGTCGTCGGTGACCTCGCCGACGATCGCGATCGGGCAGCGCTCGCGCGCGCAGATCGCCTCGAACTCGGCGACCCGCCCGGGCTCGAGCGCGATCACGTAGCGTTCCTGCGCCTCGTTGCACCAGATCTCCATCGGCGACAGGCCCGGCTCCGCAC
>JAKBCG010000187.1 GCA_021808035.1 Pseudomonadota bacterium | reverse complement strand
CATCTATGGCGCTGCGTTGGTATGTCGTTCACGCCTACTCGAATTTCGAGCACAAGGTCGCCGAGTCGCTGCAGGAGCGCGTCAAGCGCGCCGGCCTCGAACACAAATTCGGCGAAGTCCTCGTGCCGACGGAGGAAGTCGTCGAGATGCGCGACGGGCAAAAGCGCAAGTCCGAGCGGAAGTTCTTCCCCGGCTACGTGCTCGTGCAGATGGACATGGACGAGGACACCTGGCACCTGGTCAAGGACGTGCCGAAGGTCCTCGGATTCATCGGCGGAACGAGCGATCGGCCCGCGCCGATCACGGATCGCGAAGCGATGTCGATCCTGCGGCGCGTCGAAGAGGGCGCCGAGAAGCCGAGACCGAAGGTGCTGTTCGAGCCCGGCGAGGTCGTGCGCGTGACCGACGGGCCGTTCAACGACTTCAACGGCGTCGTCGAGTCGGTGAATTACGAAAAGAACCGCCTGCAGGTCGCGGTTCAGATCCTCGGCCGCTCGACGCCGGTCGAATTGGATTTCTCGCAGGTCGAGAAAGGTTGATCGTTCGGGTAACCGGGGAGCTCTCGGCGTCGGGAGCGTTCGCACCCACAGGAGTTTCGATCGATGGCTAAGAAGGTCACTGGCTACATCAAGCTGCAGATCCCTGCGGGACAGGCGAATCCGAGCCCGCCGGTCGGTCCGGCGCTCGGTCAGCAGGGCGTCAACATCATGGAGTTCTGCAAGGCGTTCAACGCGCAGACGCAGTCGTTGGAGAAGGGATTGCCGACCCCGGTCGTGATCACGGTCTACAGCGACCGGAGCTTCACGTTCGTGCTGAAGACCCCGCCTGCGTCGGTGCTGATCGCGAAGGCGCTCAACATTCCGAAGGGCAGCGCGACACCGAACACCGCGAAGGTCGGCAAGATCACGCGCAAGCAGCTCGAGGACATCGCCAAGCTCAAGACGCCCGATCTGACCGCTGCGGACCTCGACGCCGCGGTACGAACGATCGCCGGCAGCGCCCGTAGCATGGGCGTCGACGTGGAGGGAGTCTGAGATGGCCGCCGTACCGAAGCGCATGAAGGATTGGAAGGAGCGGATTCCGCCGGGCAAGGCGTTCCCGATCGACGATGCGCTGAAGCTCGTGAAGGAGCTCGCGACCGCGAAGTTCGATGAGTCGGTCGACGTCGCCGTGAACCTCGGGATCGACGCGAGCAAATCGGACCAGCAGGTTCGCGGCTCGACGGTGATGCCGCACGGCACCGGCAAAACGGTGCGTGTCGCGGTGTTCACCCAGGGCAAGAACGCCGACGCGGCGAAGGCCGCGGGCGCCGACATCGTCGGCTTCGAGGACCTCGCGGAGAAGGTCAAGGCCGGGCAGCTCGACTTCGACGTCGTGATCGCGAGCCCCGACGCGATGCGCATCGTCGGTCAGCTGGGCCAGATCCTGGGGCCCCGCGGGCTGATGCCGAACCCGAAGGTCGGCACGGTCACGCCGGACGTCGCCGGCGCGGTGAAGAACGCCAAGTCCGGCCAGGTGCGTTACCGGACCGACAAGGCCGGGATCGTGCATGCGCAGATCGGGCGCGCGAGCTTCGAACCGGGCGCCCTCAAGGAGAACCTGATGACGCTGCTCGCGGACCTGCAGAAGGTGAAGCCGGCGACGTCGAAGGGCGTGTACCTGAAGCGGATCACCGTTTCCTCGACGATGGGACCCGGCGTCCCGGTCGATCAGACGAGCCTCGGACTGTAGAGGAGTCCGGTGGCGGCAAGGCATTGATGGAGGGCTGCGCGTTCGGCCGACCCGCGAACGCGCACCCACCGTCGAAGACCGCAGGCGGGCGAGGAGCCCTTAAATACCGGCCTGCGCAGATGGTGGGACCCTAATCAGGAATTTCCTGGTGAAGGTCGCACCGCACGAGTGCGGGGACGCACTCGAGGGTGGGCGCCGGCGGGATCGCCGGACGCTCGTGTGTGACTCTTCCTTACGGGGGACCTAGATGGCACTGAACCTGGAAGACAAGAAAGTCGTGGTGGCGGAGGTCAACGCGGTGGCGGCGAAGGCGCTGTCCGTGGTTGGCGCCGAGAACCGTGGCTTGACGGTGGCGCAGATGACCGACTTGCGCGCGAAGGCGCGCAAGGAAGGGGTCTATCTGCGGGTCGTCAAGAACACGCTCGCGCGCAAGGCCGTCGCCGGCACGGCTTTCGAGTGCATCGCCCCGGCGCTGAAAGGCCCGGTCGTCCTCGCGTTCTCCAAAGACGATCCGGGCGCTGCCGCCCGCATCGTCCGGGCGTTCGCGAAGGACAACGACAAGCTGGTGACGACGCTCGTGTCCTTGGGCGGGAGGCTGCTCAAGAAAGAGGACCTGGAGCGTGTCGCGTCGCTGCCGACGCGCCCGCAGGCGTTGTCGCAGCTCCTGGGCGTACTGCAAGCGCCGATCGCGAAGCTCGTCGGCACCTTGGCCGCTCCCAACGTCAAGTTGGCGCGTACCTTGGCCGCGGTGCTGGAAGCGAAGAAGGCCGGGCAAACGCCGGCGGCTGCTTGAAGACCTGATTCGGCCGCAAGGCCTTTGTCACAATTTCATTTCGGAGTAGATCATGGCTGTAACGAAAGACGAAATCCTCGACGCGATCTCCAAGATGTCGGTCATGGAAGTGGTCGACTTGATCGCGGACATGGAGAAGAAGTTCAACGTCACCGCGGCCGCGCCGGTCGCGATGGTCGCCGGCGCCGCCGCCGGCGCCGCGGCGGCCCCGGCTGCCGAGGAGAAGACGGAGTTCACGGTCACGATGACCGAGTTCGGCGCCAACAAGGTCGGCGTGATCAAGGTGATCCGCGAGATCACCGGCCTCGGCCTCAAGGAGGCGAAGGACCTCGTCGAGGGAGCGCCCTCGACGGTCAAGGAAGGGATCCCGAAGGCGGATGCCGAGACGATCAAGAAGAAGCTCGAGGACGCGGGCGCGAAGGCGACGATCAAGTAGTGATTCGCGTCGATGCGTGCGTGCCGGCGCCCGCCGCGGAGTTCCGCGGCGGGCGCCGGCACGCGCCACGTTCGTTTTCAAGCTGGAATCAAGGGTGACCCGCATGGCTTATTCGTTCACCGAAAAGAAGCGAATCCGCAAGAACTTTGGCAAGCGTCCGAGCATCCTGGGAACGCCGTATCTGCTGGCGATCCAGTTGGATTCGTACCGCCGGTTCTTGCAGGCTGACGTCGCCGAAACGCGACGCGACGACGTGGGTCTGCACGCGGCGTTCGACAGCGTGTTCCCGATCACCAGCTACTCGGGCAACGCAACGCTGGAATACGTGAGCTACCGGCTCGGCGACCCGGTGTTCGACGTGAAGGAGTGCCAGCTCCGCGGCCTCAACTACGCGGCGCCGCTGCGCGTGAAGGTGCGCCTCGTCGTACTCGACAAGGAGGCGAGCGGCGCGAAGAAGCCCGTCAAGGACGTCCGCGAGCAGGAAGTCTACCTCGGCGAACTGCCGCTGATGACCGAGAACGGCACGTTCATCATCAACGGCACCGAGCGGGTCATCGTCTCGCAGCTGCACCGCAGCCCGGGCGTCTTCTTCGACCACGACCGCGGCAAGACCCACTCCTCGGGCAAGCTGCTGTTCTCCGCCCGGATCATTCCGTACCGCGGCTCCTGGCTGGACTTCGAGTTCGACCCGAAGGACTGCGTGTTCGCGCGCATCGACCGGCGCCGCAAGCTGCCGGTCACCATCATCCTGCGCGCGCTGGGTTTCGGCGAGGAGCAGATCCTCGACATGTTCTTCGAGAAGAACACGTTCTATCTGTCCAAGAAGGAGATCGAGTTCGAGGTCATACCGCAACGTCTGCGCGGTGAGACCGCGACGTTCGAACTGCGCGTCGGCAAGAAGGTGATCGTCGAGGAAGGGCGCCGGATCACGGCGCGTCACGTCCGTGAACTCGAGGATGCCGGCGTGAAGCGCATGCCGGTGCCGCTCGAATACCTGCAAGGCAAGATCCTCGCGCACGACATCGTCAACACCGAGACTGGAGAGATCCTCGCGAAGGCGAACGAGATCCTGAACGTCGCTTCCGTCGGCAAGCTGATCGAGAACGGGATCACCGAGATCCGCACCCTGTTCGTGAACGACCTCGATCGCGGTCCCTACCTCTCCGACACCCTGCGGATCGATCCGACGAAGACCCGTCTCGAGGCCCTGGTCGAGATCTACCGGATGATGCGCCCCGGCGAGCCGCCGACGAAGGACGCGGCGGAGAACCTGTTCCAGAACCTGTTCTTCAACTCGGAGCGCTACGACCTGTCGCCGGTCGGCCGCATGAAGTTCAACCGCCGGGTGGGCCGCGAGGAGATCACCGGTTCGGGCGTTCTGAGCAAGGAGGACATCATCGAGGTCCTGAAGACCTTGATCGACATCCGCAACGGCAACGGCCAGGTCGACGACATCGATCACCTGGGCAACCGGCGCGTCCGCAGCGTCGGCGAAATGGCCGAGAACGCGTTCCGCATCGGACTGGTGCGGGTCGAGCGAGCCGTCAAGGAGCGGCTCACCATCGCCGAAAGCGAACCGATCATGCCCCAGGAGATGATCAACGCGAAGCCCGTCGCGGCTGCGGTGAAGGAGTTCTTCGGGTCCTCGCAGCTGTCGCAGTTCATGGACCAGAACAACCCGCTGTCCGAGGTCACGCACAAGCGCCGCGTCTCCGCGCTCGGCCCCGGCGGCCTCACGCGCGAGCGCGCCGGCTTCGAAGTGCGCGACGTGCATCCGACGCACTACGGACGGGTCTGCCCGATCGAGACGCCGGAAGGTCCGAACATCGGTTTGATCAACTCGCTCGCGGTCTACGCGCGCACCAACGATTATGGCTTCCTGGAAACGCCGTACCGGCGCGTGATCGCCGGCAAGGTCACCGACCGGATCGAGTACCTCTCGGCGATCGAGGAGAGCCAGTACGTGATCGCCCAGGCGAACGCCGAGCTCAACGAGAAGGGCGGATTCACCGCGGATCTGATCTCGTGCCGCACCCAGAACGAATTCACCTTGTCGCCTCCGGACAAGATCGATTTCATGGACGTGTCGCCGAAGCAGATCGTCTCGGTGGCCGCCTCGCTGATTCCGTTCCTCGAGCACGACGACGCGAACCGGGCGTTGATGGGATCGAACATGCAGCGCCAGGCGGTCCCGACGCTGCGCTCGGACACGCCGCTCGTCGGCACCGGAATGGAGCGCGCGGTCGCGATCGACTCCGGCGTCACCGTGGTTGCACGCCGCGGCGGGGTCGTCGATTCGGTCGATGCGTCGCGAATCGTGGTCCGCGTGAACGACGAGGAGACGACCGCCGGGGAGCCGGGAGTCGACATCTATTCGTTGACGAAGTACACGCGTTCGAACCAGAACACCTGCATCAACCAGCGGCCGCTGGTCAACGCCGGCGACGCGATCCGTCGCGGCGACGTGCTCGCGGACGGTCCGTCGACCGATCTCGGCG
>JAKBCG010000186.1 GCA_021808035.1 Pseudomonadota bacterium | reverse complement strand
CTGCAGCTGGATGCGTCGTTCAGCCCGGTGCGCAAGGTCACCTACAACGTCGAGAGTGCGCGCGTCGAACAGCGCACCGACCTCGACAAGCTGATCCTCGATATAGAGACGAACGGCACGATCGACCCCGAAGAGGCGATCCGCCGCGCCGGCGGGATCCTGAAGGACCAGCTGTCGGTGTTCGTCGACCTGCAGGGCCAGGACGAGGCGGCCACGAAGGCGACCGAGACCCAGTTCGACCCGATCCTGCTCCGGCCGGTCGACGAGCTCGAGCTCACCGTGCGCAGTGCTAATTGCCTCAAGGCCGAGAACATCCACTACATCGGCGATCTCGTGCAGAGGACCGAAGTCGAGCTCCTGCGCACGCCGAACCTCGGCAAGAAATCCCTGACCGAGATCAAGGAAGTGCTCGAGAGCCATGGTCTCACGCTCGGGATGCGGGTCGACAATTGGCCGCCGCCCGGGTTGAAGCGCGAAGAAGAGCGCGACGGGATTTGATCTAAGGCGAAATCGGAACAGTCATCATGCGACACAGAAACAGCGGCCGCCAACTATCGCGGAACTCGTCCCATCGTCATGCGCTGCTGCGGAACATGGCCGCCTCGCTCCTGCGTCACGAAACCATCCGCACGACCGTGCCCAAGGCGAAGGAGCTGCGGCGCGTCGTCGAGCCTTTGATCACGCTGGCGAAGATCGATTCCCAAGCGAAGCGGCGGCTCGCGCTCGCGAGGCTGCGCGACGAGCAGGTCGTCGACAAGCTGTTCGCCGACCTCGGTCCGCGATTCAAGACCCGTCGCGGCGGGTATACGCGGATCCTCAAGATGGAGCCGCGTCCCGGCGACTCGGCGCCGATGGCGTTGATGCAGTTCGTCGACGGGGCGCCTGGAACCGCCGCCGCCGGTGCGACCGATGCCGCCGCCGAAGCCAAGCCGAAGCGCCGCCGGAGGGCCAAGGCCGCGGCCTGAGCCGCGCTCCTCGCCCGCCCGCGCGACTGGGATTGAAATCACCGCGCCGGCACGGGCGCGGCGTTGCGATTGGAGTCCGGAGAAGATCCCCACCAACGACCGGGAGCACCCTGCAT
Source organism: Pseudomonadota bacterium (assembly GCA_021808035.1). Lineage (GTDB taxonomy): Bacteria > Pseudomonadota > Gammaproteobacteria > Steroidobacterales > Steroidobacteraceae > Bog-1198. The sequence continues at coordinate 4,434 of JAKBCG010000186.1, read as the reverse complement.
GAGTATCGCGAGCGAGTTCAAGGAATTTGCGATGAAGGGCAACGTCGTCGACATGGCGGTCGGCGTCGTGGTCGGTGCCGCCTTCGGCAAGATCGTGTCCTCGCTGGTTGCCGACGTGATCACGCCGGTCCTCGGCAAGATCATCGGCGGCGTGAATTTCGGCAGCATGGCGGTGACCCTCGGCACCGACCCGAAGGGTGTGCCGGTGCTGCTGAAATACGGCGTGTTCCTGCAGGCGATCTTCGACTTCCTGGTGGTCGCGTTCGTGTTGTTCCTCGCGCTGCGGGGGATCAATCGGCTGAAGAAACCAGCGCCGGCGCCGGTCGCCGCGCCGCCCGCCCCGAGTCCCGAACAGGTCCTGCTCACCGAGATTCGCGACGCACTGCGTTCTACGCGATAGCGGGGGCGTGACCCGGCGCGAACGAACCGCGGTCGTGCGTCGGCAATCACTCACCGCGGATTAAGAATGCGTTAACCAAGGCGGCAAAACACGGCCGGGCCGCCATGGCGGGCGCATCGCTTAACCCGGAACGCCTGCGACTGCGTTACAAGTGGCGAGTGACGACGCAAACGGATAGGAAAGTCTGCGGAAACACTCTAAACTGTGCGGTGAAATCTTGGCGAAGGTCCAAGACTCGCTAGTGTGCCTGCTTTTGTAAACATCAAAACATTTTGGGGTATCGATAGATGAAGACCAAACTCCTTGTCAGCGCGATCGCCGCCGCCTTCGTATTGAGCGCTTGCGGCAAGAAGACCGAAGCTCCGGCTCCGTCGTCCGACAACACCGCGGCGTCCGCTCCGGCGGCCACCGAAGCCGCTTCCACTGCGGCGAGCGATGCGACGGCGGCCAGCGCAGCGGCCAGCACGGCGGCGTCCGATGCGGGTGCTGCGGCGTCCTCGTCCGACGCTGCGAGCTCGCCGCAGTAATACGCGACGATCATCTCGCAACGGGCCCGGGCGGACGGCCAGTCGGCGCGTCCGTCCGGGCCTTTGGTTTTTCGACCTTCGGTTGAGATTCCCGTGATCATCAGCATCCGGGCCTGCCGCGCCATGGCGGCCGACCGTCGCTGGATCCAGGACGTCTACGGGGAATATCTCGACTCGCTGTCCGGCCTGAACACCGGGCTCTATCCCGCGATCGCCGCGGACGATTCCCAGAAAGACGGCATATTCGCGAGCTGGTTCGCGAGCCAATCATCCCATCCATTGGTGATCGTGCGCGGCGCCGAGCGGATCGGGTTCGCGCTCGTCGCGAGACCGTTGATCGCCGCGACCGGTGAATCCGCTCCGGATTACCGACTGGCCGAATTCTTCGTGCGCGCGCCCTATCGTGGCAACGGTTATGGGCGCGAGGCGGCGACGTTGATATTCGATCGGTTCGTCGGTGAGTGGGAGATCGTCGAGTACCAGCGAAATCCCGGATCGGTGCGCTTCTGGCAGCGCGTGCTCGGCGGTTATTGCCGTGGCGAATTCACGGAGCGTTCCCGGCACGGCGAGATCCGTCATCGCTTTCGCAGTTGCGCCGCGATGCCGGCGGATTGACGCGCACCCCATGGCTCGTGGGGGCCGGGATGCCTCAGCGGGTCGCGCGAAGAATGGCTTGCGCCAGGGGCTCGATGCTGGCCGGCGTCAGTCCCGCAAGGTTCATCCGGCCATCCGCTGTCATGTAGACATGGAATTCGTCGCGCAAGCGCTCGACGACCGCCGGCGATGCCCCGAGCAGCGAGAACATGCCTCGCTGGCGTTCGAAGTGGTCGTAGTCGCCGCCGCCGCTGTGGCGGCGCAGCGAGCCCGCGAGCAGACGGCGCATCGCTTGCACCCGCTCGCGCATCGCCGCGAGTTCCGCGATCCAGGTTTGACGCAACGCAGGATCCGTGAAAATTTCGACCGCGATCGCCGCGCCATGATCCGGAGGCATCGAATAAATGCTCCGTGCGATCTGCAGCACATGGCTGCGGATCGTCGCGACCCGTGCTTCGCTCGTACCCACCGCCAACAGGGCACCGACCCGCTCACGATACAGGCCCAGATTCTTCGAGAACGACGTCGCGATCAGGCATTCCGGCACGCGGTCCGCGATCAGCCGGACGCCCTCGGCGTCGCCGTCGAGGTCGACCCCGAAGCCCTGATACGCCAGATCGAGATACGGTACCAAGCCTCGGCGGGACAGGAGCTCGGCGATGACGCGCCATTGAGCGGCGTCCAGGTCGGCGCCGGTCGGGTTGTGGCAGCAGCCGTGGAGGAGGACCACGTCGCCCGCCGGGGCGCGCTCGAGCCGCTCGATCATCGCGTCGAAGCCGAGTCGATGCGTGGCGGCGTCGTAATAGGGATAGCGGTGCAGTCGCAGTCCGGCGCCGCCGAGCAACGGCAGGTGGTTCGCCCAGGTCGGATCGCTCACGTGGATAGACGTGTCAGGCGCTGCCGCGCGCAGCAGTTCGGCGCCGACGCGCAAGGCCCCGCAGCCCCCGGGGGTCTGCACCGCGATCACCCGCCGCCCGCGGACCGCGGGATGCTCCCGACCGAGCACCAGCTCGACCACCGCCGTGTTGAATTCTTCGCGCCCGGCCGGCGCGACGTAGGCCTTCGTGACCTGCGCGGCGACGATCCGCCGCTCGGCGGTGCGGACGCACTCGAGCACCGGCGTATGACCCTCGGCATCGCGATACACGCCGACGCCGAGATCGATCTTCAGCGGCGATGGATCCGCACGATATTTCGCCATCACACCGAGGATGGCGTCCTCGCTCAAACGGTTCAGGGTCTCGAACAAGGGGCAGGGTCCGCGCGTGACTCGAAGGCCGGGGATTATATCGATGAATTCCGTGCGATGCGGAGCGTCGCCGCCGGCGCCGGCCGATTCGCACCTGCCGGGAGCGCCGGTCGCTGCGATCCCGGCCGGAAAATTGTTAAGCTCGCAGCCCCGGAGCGGCGAGGAGCGAGCGCCTTGAAGAAACCACCGGCCGCGTGGCTCGGAGCGATCGGCCTCGGCGTCGCCGGCCTGATCGGTGCCGGCCGGGCGCAGGCGGCGCTGCCTCCGTGGCTCGCGCGGTGGCTGGATCCGGCCACCGCCCCGTTCATACCGGTGCCCGAGATCGACGTCGATCCGAACAGCGGCACGACGCTCGGCTTGATCCCGACGTGGCTGAGCACCAACCGGGACAATCAGATCACCAAGATCATCGCGCCGGACGTGATCCACAACCCCTATTTCGGCTGGGGTGCCCACGCACGGATCTTCGCGTACCCCTCCGACGACACCCAATGGTCCCTGGTTGCGGGCGCGAAACAGCGTGTCGAAAGCGAGTTCGATTTCGAATATCAGGCCGGCCTGCTGCGCCGCAGTCGTTGGTCATTCGATGCGAGCATGGTCTACGATCGCAGCGGAACCCCGCGCTTCTACGGGATCGGCAACAATTCGCCGGTCATCGACGAGACGAACTATACGAAGCAGCAGAAATACCTCCAGACGACCCTCGGCTGGAACCGAACCTACGCGTGGCAGATCGCCTGGACGATGCGGGTTCGCGAGGTCGCGATCCAACCCGGCACCTTGGCGAAGATCGCGTCGATCCAGACGCGTTTCGCGGGATTGCTCGGCATCGGTGCGAATCACGAGATCCTGAACCGCATCGAAGTCACCTACGATACGCGCAACGACCTGACCATACCGACCCGCGGCGGTGCCTACGTGGTATTCGGCGGCGTCGCGGCGAGCCACGGCGCAGTCAACGACTCGCTGTACAGCGTCGTCGGGCTCGATGCCCGGCATTTCTGGTCGCTGAACTCCAAGACGGTGCTGGCGGCGCATCTTGCGTTGCGTTACATGCCCGGCGAGGAGAACGTCCCGTTCTGGAGCCTGTCGAGCATCGGCGGCGACAGCAGCGTGCTCGGAGAGCAGCAACCGCTGCGCGGCTACGGTGCCGGCCGCTTCTACGGACGCAACTCGTTCTCGACCAGCATCGAGTACCGGCGGCGAGTGCTGTCGCTCGATGCGATGGCGACCCACATCGACATCGAGCTCACGCCGTTCATCGACTTGGGCGAGGTGTTCGCGAATTCGCGGACGCTGCCGTTCACGCACTTGCACCACGTGTTCGGACTCGGCTTTCGGGGCATCGCGCCGCCGTTCGTCGTCGGCTACGTCGACGTCGGCGTTGGCAGCGAGGGACCCGCGGTGTTCACCGGAATCAACTACCCATTTTGAAATTCTGACGATCATCCCCGATGAGACCCTCGTTCCTGTCATTCGGTCGCGCGGTGGCGCGGCACCCGATCCTCGTGCTCTCGCTCTGGGGGGTCGCGATCGCATTCGGCACCTGGGGGGCGGTCGAGTTTCCGCAGGTCGCGATCGGCGGTGCCGCGACCGTCGTCGGGAGCGCTTCGCAGCGTGTCGACGCGACCTTGCGCCGCGATTTTCGCAACCCCTTTCTCGAT
>JAKBCG010000185.1 GCA_021808035.1 Pseudomonadota bacterium | reverse complement strand
TGAGCCCTCGGGTCGCGGCGCCCCGCGGCTCATCCTAGCGTTCGACTACGGCAGGCGCCGGATCGGCGTCGCCTGCGGCGATACGCTCAGCCGAACAACCACCGGGCTGCGTGGACTGCGGTCGCCCGACGGCATCGTTCCCTGGCGCGAAGTGCAGGCACTGCTCGAGGAATGGCGTCCGGCGGCGGCGGTCGTCGGTCTGCCGTATAATGCCGACGGCACCGAGGGCGATCTCGCGCGCGACTCGCGCCGGTTCGCGAAGCAACTGGCGGGACGGTTTGCGCTGCCGGTGCACCTCGTCGATGAGCGTTATTCCTCGCTCGCAGCCGCCGACCGGCTGCGCCGCGAACGCGAGTCCGGGGCGCGCCGCCGCCGCGTCACGAAAGCCGACGTCGACGCGGCCGCGGCCTGCGTGATTCTGGAGCGTTGGTTCGACGAGACGGACGGCGGAGCGGATGCGATCACAGACCGATAACGCGGGCGGCCTGCGCCACCTGGTGACCCTCGATGGGTTGTCCCGATCGCTCCTCACCGCGATCCTCGACCGCGCCGAATCCTACAGACGAATCCCGGGACAGCCGGCCTACGAGGGTCGCGAGCTCGCCGCGATGACGGTCGCGAACCTGTTCTTCGAGCCGAGCACCCGGACGCGCGCATCGTTCGATCTCGCTGCGCGCCGCCTCGGTGCGCAGGTGCTCAACCTCGATCTGCATTCGAGTTCGCGGGTCAAGGGCGAGACGATGCTCGATACGATCTACACGCTGGAGGCGATGAACACGGATGTCTTCGTGATCCGGGATTCCGAGGCGGGCATCCCGGAGTACCTGATCGATCATGTCGCACCGCACGTAGCGGTGATCAGTGCCGGCGAAGCCCACCTGTCCCACCCGACCCAGGGTCTGCTCGACGTGATGACGATCCGGGCGCACAAGCGCCGGTTCGCAGACCTGAAGGTCGCGATCGTCGGTGACATCAAGCACTCGCGGGTCGCACGCTCGACCGCCCGGGCGCTCGCGACCCTCGGCACGACGGACCTGCGGATCGTCGGCCCGCAGCGGCTGCTGCCGGGCGAACACGAGTTTCCTGGCGCGTCCCGATTCACCCGGATCGAGGACGGGATCGCCGCGGCCGACGTCGTGATGATGCTGCGCATTCAGAAGGAACGGATGGCCGAGGCGGCCTCGCTCGACGGCGAGGCCTACGTGCGCGAGTACGGGCTCACCGCGAAGCGGCTCGCACTGGCCGCGCCGGATGCGATCGTGATGCACCCGGGGCCGATGAACCGCGGGGTCGAGATCGATTCGGAGGTGGCGGACGGCCCGCAGTCGGTGATTCGCGAACAGGTCAACAACGGTGTCGCGGTCAGGATGGCGGTTCTCGCCGCGATCACGGCGACACTGACCCGTCACCGCCGTCCGCTGTGACCGCTCCCGGCGGTCGATCGATCGCGGCCGACCGCGGGACCAGCCCGGCGTCGAGGCGCATCAAGGATTCCCCCATCCGGATCTCGCTCCCCGGGACGATGCCGGTGGACAACGCGGCCCCGGCGGGCGCGAGCACGATGATCGTCGATCCCTGTTCGAACCAACCCATCTCCTCACCTTTCCTGAGACGCGCGTCGCAGTCGATCCGGTTCGGTCCGCGATAGCGCAGGTGCAGCCGCACGTCGACGAAACGCAGGCGGATGCTCGCGACCAGGATCGCCGCGACCGGGACGAGCGTGATCCGCGCGCCGGACACGAGCCGACAGCGGATCACCGCGCGCTCGTTCCGGCAGAACAGGCGCTGCACCCGGGCGAGCGCCGGCGGATTGACGTTCCATGCGTCACCGGCGACGTAATCGACGCGTTCGACGACGCAATCGTGCGGTGCGTGGAAGCGGTGGTACATCCCGGCCCGCAGGCGCAGGGTCGCGTAGCAGCCGTTCTCGTAATCGGCCGCGAGCGCTCGATCCTGCAGCAGTTCCCCGAGCGCGTAGCGGGAATCCTTCGCCTGCAACAGCAGTCCCCGATCGATCGTGCCGCACGCGCCGACGACCGCGTCGCACGGGCTCGCGAGCCGCCGCGGATCACCGACTACGCTGCGCGCGCCGGGGCGCAGCCGTCGCGTGAAGCACTCTTGTAGACTCGCGTAGCGCACGCGTTCCGCGTCGCGAAGATCCAGTCCGCCGAATCGGCGCCACAGCGCGATGCCGGCGGCGGCGAACCAGCGATTCTCGTAGCGGCTGATCCGGCCCATCGCGAGCGTGGCCAATCGGCGCGGGAGGCGGTTGCAGATCACGAAATTCAGCGCACCACTCGACGCGAGGCGCCGGATCGGACGACGCGCGGTCATCGAAACGTCATTCGCCGACCCTACAGTCGACGCCGGGCGATCATCGAGGGGGCCCTGTCGTGTCGATACCAATCAAATGGCTGGTCGCGGTGCCGCTCGCGCTCGCACTGGTCGCCGCGGCCCGGACGCTGCGCGCGCAATGGCGGTTGTCCGCCGCGAAGCATCCGTCGTTCGCAGGCCATGCTCGCCTGGCGCGCGCATTCGCGCGCATCGTCCCGTACTACGAATACGACGAGAGTCGCTTCTTCAGCGCCGACGGTGCGCCCGCATCGGTCGCCGCCATGCGGCGCGAGGCGTTCGAGACGCTGGGCGGACGGTTCGCGCAGCAGCATCCGGCGACGCTCGCGCTCACGCGCGCCGCGCAGACGACGATTTCCGATCTGCAGTTCACCTCGCGCTACCGCGTCCCGTTCCAGTTCAGCCGGAGGGTCCGCGAGCGTCTCGGCGCCGGCGCGTTCCTCGGCGCCTCGCAGGGCGTCGAGCTCGTCGATCTCGACGGTCGACGTTCCTACGATCTGACGGGCTCCTACGGCGTGAACGTGTTCGGCTACGACTGCTACAAGGAGTGCATCGATCGCGGCGCCGCCGCGGTCCGCGATCTCGGTCCGGTGCTCGGGGCCTATCATCCGATCGTCGCCGACAACGCCGCCCGGCTGCTCGCGATCTGCGGCCTCGACGAGATTTCCTTCCACATGTCGGGGACGGAAGCGGTCATGCAAGCGGTGCGCCTCGCCCGTTATCACACCGGTCGGCGGCGCCTGGTGCGCTTCAGCGGCGCGTATCACGGATGGTGGGGCGACGTACAGCCCGGACCCGGAAACCCGGTACCGGCTCGCGATACCTTGACGCTGAAGGACCTGGACGATGCGAGTCTGCGGGTCCTGCGCAGTCGCCGGGACATCGCCTGCGTTCTCGTGAATCCGCTGCAGGCGCTGCATCCGAACGCCGCCGCGCCCGCCGATTCGGCGCTGGTCGACGGGGCACGCCTCGCCGGCGTCGACCGCGCCGGGTACTCCGCTTGGCTGCGGGCGCTGCGCGAGGTGTGCACTGCACGCGGGATCGTGCTGATCTTCGACGAAGTGTTCGTCGGTTTCCGTCTCGCGCTCGGCGGCGCGCAGGAGTATTTCGGCGTCCGCGCCGACCTCGTGACCTACGGCAAGACGGTCGCCGGCGGCCTGCCGGTGGGCGTGCTCTGCGGACGCCGGGAGTTGATGCGCCGGTTCCGCGAGGACCGCCCGGCCGACGTGTGCTTCGCGCGCGGCACCTTCAATTCGCACCCCTACGTGATGGGTGCGATGCAGGCGTTCCTGACGCGACTCGAGACGCCCGAGACCCGCGCGCTGTACACGGGGCTGGACGAACGCTGGAACGCCCGGGCGGCGGCGCTCAACGAGCGATTCGCCGCCGCCGATCTGCCGGTGCAGGTCGCGAATCTCTCGACGATCTGGACGATCACGTACCGACGCCCGTCCCGCTACCACTGGATGCTGCAGTACTACCTGCGCGACGCCGGCCTCGCGCTCAGCTGGGTCGGCACCGGCCGACTGATCTTCAGCTTGAACTACACCGCGGCCGACTATGCCGAGGTGGCCGACCGGATCGTCGCCGCCGCACAAAAAATGCTTCACGAGGGTTGGTGGTGGTCGGCGCCGCAGGCGACGAACGCACGCATTCGCCGGCGAGTGTTCGTCGAGATGCTTCAGGCGCGCCGCGCCTCGGGCATCGGATCGAGCCGCTCCCCCCGCAGCAAGTGGAGCGGCGCCTTGTAATAGAGCTGCACGTCGTGGAACGGGTCGGTGAGGATCTTCGTCAGCCAGACCAAGCCCGTTCGCACGTCCTTGACGAACGCGAGCTGCACGGTGCGAAACAGCAATCCACCGACCCCGACCGCGAACCAGACCTCACCGAGCCGATGCAGGAAGTCCGCGGCACCGCCTCGCGCCCGAAGCGCCCCGAACAGCGTCGGATCGAGCCAGAGCATCGCGGGGGCGGCGGCCCAGACCGCGAGCAGCACGAGCTTGCGGCGCAGGTTGTATCCGACCTTGATCGCCTCCTTGTGCTCATGCGTCGCGTCGTTGACCGTGTCGTAGCCCTTCGGCTCGAAGAAGAAGTGGCCGGCCTGCCGGCTCACCATCGCGAACAGCCAGCCGATCAGCGCCGCGAGCGCCGGACTCACCACGCAGGTCGCGTACGCGACCAGGAAGCTGATCGCACTGAACAGGTGCAGTGATTGGTTGATCCGGCTGTGGTGATAGTAGCGATGGTCGTCCCAACGCTGCGTCGCCAGGGCCTCGCGGAAGCTGGGCATTGCGTGTCTCCGAGGGTGCGAAGAGAACCCGTCACGGGCGTGTGAACCGCAGTAATAAGCGATGCACGTTGCATTCGCGTGACGGCCGCGCCCCTCCCGGCGTCGATGCTTAATGGAACCGTCACCGGCGCATGCGATTCTCCCCGCCAATGAGAATCATGATCGTCACCGACGCCTGGCATCCCCAGATCAACGGCGTCGTCGCCACCCTCGCTCACACGACGACGTGGTTGCACCGGTTCGGACACGAGTTGGAGATGGTCACGCCGTCGGGATTTCCGAGCCTGCCCTGCCCCACCTATCCCGAGATCCGGCTGTCGCTGCTGCCGTATTCGGCGATCGCTCGACGCATCGACGCGTTCGCACCCCAAGCGGTGCACATCGCGACCGAGGGTCCGCTCGGTCTCGCGGCCCGCCGATTCTGCGCCTATCGCGGCTTGCGGTTCACGACCTCGTATCACACCCAATTCCCGCAATACCTCCGGGCGCGGTTCCCCGTCCCCGAGCGTTTCTCCTATGCGATGCTACGGCGCTTCCACGCGCCCGCGCGGCGCTGCATGGTGAGCACGGAGTCCTTGCGTCGCGAACTCGCGAGCCGCGGATTCCGGAACCTCGCGATCTGGCGGCGTGGCGTCGACACCGAGTTGTTCCGCCCTCGGGACAAGTCGGCGTTGACGCTGCCGCGGCCCATCGCCGCCTACGTCGGTCGGGTTGCGGTGGAGAAGAACGTCGGCGCGTTCCTCGCGATGCCGTGGCACGGAAGCAAAGTCGTGATCGGCGACGGTCCCGCACGGGTTCCGCTGCAACGAGATCATCCCGATGCCGAGTTCCTGGGTTTTCGCATCGGCGAGGACCTGGCGAGGCTGCTCGCCGCCGCGGACGGGATGGTGGTCCCCCGC
>JAKBCG010000184.1 GCA_021808035.1 Pseudomonadota bacterium | reverse complement strand
TGCTGATGCTGGCAGGTACGAGCCTGTCGATGTTCGGCTACCTGAGCAGCGACATCCTCGGCAGCCCCCGGATCCTGTTTGCGTTCGCCCGCGACGGGCTGCTGCCCGGTGCGCTCGGGCGGGTGCATCCGCGCAGCCATGCGCCGCACGTCGCGATCGGCTGCTACGCGCTGTTCGCGATCCTTCTCGCGCTCACCGGAACGTTCGCCGAACTGGCCGTGCTGTCGGCGCTCGCCAGTGCCGGGTTCTACATCGCGGGCTGCGCGGCGACCTGGCGTCTCGCCCGCCAGGGGGTCGCGCGCGCCGGCACGCCGCTGAACTTCCGCTGGCTCGGGACCGCGACGTCGATCGGGATCGGCAGCATGATCGTATTGATCGCGCTCGCCTCGCGCGCCGAGATTCTCGGCCTGTTCGCGCTGATCGGGGCGGCCTTGCTGGTCTACGGGGTGCAGACGCGGTTGATTGCCCGGCGCCGCTGAGCGGCGGTCGATCGACGCGGCCGGTCAAGTCGCCTTGAACGTACCCGCGCTCACCGTGGTCGCTCCGCAATACAGGCAGGTCGCCGCCTTCGCGGGGATCCTGCGTTTGCACTTCGAGCATTCGATCAGCTCGGGGGTTCGATCTTGCGCGGCTTCCTCTGCTTGGTTGCGCAACGCGTCGACGTGCTTCGCCAAATCCGCGTCGGTGAGTTGCAGGCGGTCCTTCAACAGGTTCCACATCGCCATGCTGATCAGCCGCAGCTGCTCGTAGCGCTGCTCCAGCTTGACGATGCGGGCGCTCGCATCGGTCGCGGCCTTCGCGGCGTCGAGCGTCTTCAGGCCGAGTTCGGCGCCGGCCTTGCCCGGGCCGCCATCACGAAATAGATCGAACATGGCACCACCCTCGATCGATGATTCAAGCGGCCGGCCGGTTCGCCCCGTCGCGGAGTGCCCGCGGCCTCAGCCGGCGACGGCGTCCACGGCCTTGCCGCAGCGACCGAGCACTGAGCGCAGGTCGCGTATCGCCGGGAAGACCTCGTTGTTCCAGTCGCCGCCTTGGGCGTCATGGGCGAGCTGCTCGTGCTCGACGATTTCCTTGTCCTCGCGGAAGATGCCTTCGGTGAACCAGGTGACGAATGGCCAGACGGCATGGATCAGGCCGGGTACCGGGGGCTTCTTCACCGACAGATAGCCGAAGGTGCGGTTGGTCCGCTGCTCGGCGTCGAGCGGGGTGTAGGCGAGCCAGACGTCGAGCACCGGATCGTCGGCGGGATCGATGTCCCGGCCGACCCAAACCCGCAGCGATTGATGCGGGTAGTCGGTGCGGATGCGCATGTGGTCGCAGAAGTCCCCGCGCGCGCCGTTGCGATCCCGCACCAGGTCCACGATCACCCGCTCGCCGATCGAGGGCTTGCCCGCGGTGCGGGCGAAGCTGTACTCGACCTGGGCCCATTTCTCACCGTGCTGCCGGCCGAGGCATTGGGCGCGTATCGAGCCCATGAGCCGGCGGTGCATGAACTGATGGTTCATGTCGAACAGGTTCTCGTGCATGAAGGTGTAGTGGCAGGCGACCTCGCGATTCAGGCGCCGGGTCTTGTACTCCTTGCGCCCGGCCAGCCCGAGACTCGCCGGGAGCCGTTCCTCGGCGAGCCGCGGATCCCCCGGAAACACCAGGATCAAGCCGTCGACCTCCCGGGCCGGATAGCTGCGCACGCCGTTGGGCAGACGCTCCTTGCCGAGATACGGGATGTCGACGCACCGGCCGCCCGCGTCGTAGCTCCAGCCGTGGTAGTGGCACTTGAGCTGGTCGCCGCAGACCACGCCGAGGTGCAAGGGCACCTGCCGGTGGGCGCAGCGGTTCTCGAGCGCGAACACGCGGCCCTCGCCTCCCCGATAGAGCACGATCGGTTGACCGGCGAAAGTCCGTGCCAGCGTACGACCGGTCTTCAACTCGCGCGACCAGGCGAGGGGGTACCAGTAGTCCGGATGCGCGCCGACGCGGCGCAGGTCGAATGCATTCGGCGAGTTCGCCAAGGGCGTGCCGACAGGATCGGAACCGGATTCCGGCATCGACATGCTCTCCCCCCGTGCATCCGTCGAAGGGCACAGAGTACCGCTCGTGAGCCCGCGGAGTCATGAAAAATTCATGGCCGGTCCGGTCGGACCCGTGCGCCGATCGGTAGATTCCCGTATGGCGCCGACTCGTTGGCAGCGCGCAAGCTGGACCCATCGTCGGTGCCGCGCGCTCCGCCGGCCGGGACCAGGGATCGAGGCCGCTCGAACAACGAGGGATTCGCAATGAGTACCGCATGGACGAAGTCGGCGGGGCGCGCGGCGGGAATCGCACTGATCGCGATGGTCGTCGTGATCGCGGGGTGCGAGACGATGCGGGTCGGGAGCGATTATGACCACCGGGCCGACTTCTCGGCCTACCATCGTTTCGCATGGCTCACGCTCGATTATCCACGCACCCGCGTGATGAATCCGCTGGTACCGCTTCGCGTCCGCGAAGCCATCGAGCAGACACTCGCGCGCAAGGGGTACGAACGGGTCGACGATCCGGCGGCGGCCGACTTCGTGGTCGATTTCACCATCGGCTCGCGCGAGCGCATCGACGTGCAATCGTATCCGGCGCCCTATCGGGGACCCTGGGGCTGGGGATATCCCTACTTCGGCAACGAGGTCAGCGTGCGCCGGTACCGGGACGGGACGCTCGCGATCGACGTGTTCGACGCCCGGACCCGCCAGCCCGTCTGGCACGGTTGGGCGAAGAAAGAGTTGACGCGAGCGGACCTCCAGAACCCGGGCGAACCGATCCGCAAGGCGGTCGACGCGGTGCTCGCGAACTTTCCGCCGCATTGACCTTTCCGCCGCATCCGACGGCGGAGGGGTACTCCGGTCGAGACCCGAGCCCGGACGAGAGCCGGCGGTGCGGCGGTCAGCGGCCCATCGCGTGATGCAGGGACTGCGACGCCATCGGCATCATGTTCGCGTTCTCGGTGTACATCACCCAGATCGAGGCGCCGAGCACGATCGTGACGAGAACCGCGGTGAATATCAGCGCGAGCATGTTCCAGCCGTGCTCCGAGGTCGTGTCCATGTGCAGGAAGTACACGACGTGGACGACGATCTGCACCGCCGCCAGCCCCAGGATCACCGCGCTCGCGACCCCCGCATCGCCGATCACGTGACCCATGACCAGCCAGAAGGGGATCACGGTCAGAATCACCGCGAGCACGAAGCCGGTCAAATAGCCCTTCAGCGTCGCATGGGCGGGCTGGCCGCCGCCGTCGTGCCCGTGGGCGACGCGGGCGTCGCCCCCATGCGCATGGATCTCGTCGCCGGGAGCGGTCATCGCAGGACTCCTACCAGATACACGAAGCTGAACACGCCGACCCAGATCAGGTCGAGGAAGTGCCAGAACAGGCTGAGGCAGTTCAGGCGGCGTCGATTGGTCTCGTTGAGGCCGTGGCGGCCGATCTGCACCATCAGCGTCACGAGCCAGACGACGCCGACGGTCACGTGCAATCCGTGCGTGCCGACGAGCGTGAAGAACGACGACAGGAACGCGCTGCGATCGGGGCCCGCACCGGCGGCGACGAGGTGCGCGAACTCGCGGATCTCGAGTCCGACGAAACCCGCCGCGAACGCGCCGGCCACCGTGAGCCAGGCGAGGGTGGGTCCGCGGCGGTTCTTCGCCATCTCGAGCATCGCGAAACCGAACGTCACCGAGGAGAGCAGCAGCAGCGCGGTGTTCACCGCGAGCATCGGCAGGTCGAACACCTGGCGCGGCGAGGGCCCGGCCGCGTAACGGGTGCCGAGCACGGCGTAGCAGGCGAACAGCGACGCGAAGATGAAGCAGTCGCTCATCAGGTAGATCCAAAAGCCGAGCAGCGTCCCGTTCTCCGGGTGGGGTTCCTCGGCGCAATAGAACTGCGGTGCGTCCGTGTTCACGTTGTCCTGCGTCGTCGTGCTCATGGTGCGGAGGCCGATGCCGCCAACCGGCGGCGGTATTCCCGTTCGATGTGATCGACCTCCTCGGCCGGGATGGTTCGGTCGCGGTGGTAGTCGAAGCTGTTGGCGATCGCGACCACGACGATGCCGACGAAGGCCGCGGCCGCGAGCCACCAGATGTGCCACACGAGCGCGAAGCCGCAGAGCAGCGACAGCCCGGCGAGCGCGATACCGGCGCTGGTGTTCTTCGGCATGTGGATCGGTTTGAACCCGGCCGCCGGCCGGACGAATCCGCGGCGCTTCATGTCGGTCCAGGCGTCGCGGTCGTGCACCAGCGGCGTGAACGCGAAGTTGTAGGCCGGCGGTGGCGAGGACGTCGACCACTCGAGCGTGCGGCCGTTCCAGGGGTCCCCGGTGCGGTCGCGCAGCGCGTCCCGGTCACGGATGCTGACGTATATCTGCACCAGGAACGCGAGGATCCCGAGGAAGATCAGGACCGAACCGACGGCGGCGATCTGGAACCAGATCTGCAGGCGCGGGTCCGTGAAATGGCTCAGCCGCCGCGTCACGCCCATCAATCCCAGCACGTACAGCGGGGTGAACGCGACCCAATAACCGACCAGCCAGCACCAGAACGAGACCTTGCCCCAGAATGGGTCCAGCCGGAAGCCGTATGCCTTCGGGAACCAGTAGTTGATGGCGGCGAATGCGCCGAACACCACGCCGCCGATGATCACGTTGTGGAAGTGGGCAACCAGGAACAGGCTGTTGTGCAGCATGAAGTCAGCGGGCGCGACCGAAAGCATCACGCCGGTCATTCCGCCGATCGTGAACGTGAACAGGAACCCGATCGTCCACAACATCGGCACTTCGAAGCGGATCCGGCCGCGGTACATCGTGAACAACCAGTTGAAGATCTTCACACCGGTCGGGATCGAGATGATCATCGTCGTCAACGCGAAGAAGGAGTTGACGTCGGCGCCGGAGCCCATCGTGAAGAAGTGGTGCAGCCACACGAGGTACGACAGGATCATGATCGCGACGGTCGCATACACCATCGACGAGTAGCCGAACAGACGCTTCCCGGAAAACGTCGCGACGACCTCGGAGTAGACCCCGAACATCGGCAGGATCAGGATGTAGACCTCGGGATGACCCCAGATCCAGATCAGGTTGATGTACATCATCACGTTGCCGCCGAGGCTGCTCGTGAAGAAGTGCGTTCCCACGTAACGGTCCATCGCCAGCAGGCCGAGCGCCGCGGTCAGGATCGGGAACGCGGCGACGATCAGCGCGTTGGAGCACAGCGCCGTCCAGGTGAAGATCGGCATCCGCATCAGGGTCATCCCCGGTGCGCGCATCTTCAGGATCGTGACGACCATGTTGATGCCGGAGAGCAGGGTGCCGACGCCGGCGATCTGCAGGCCCCAGATGTAGTAGTCGACGCCGACCCCGGGGCTCTGCCGCAGCTCCGAGACCGGCGGATAACCGAGCCAGCCGGTACGGGCGAAGTCGCCGATGAACAGCGACAGCATGAACAGCACCGCGCCGGCGACGGTCATCCAGAAGCTGAAGTTGTTGAGGAAGGGGAACGCGACGTCGCGTGCGCCGATCTGCATCGGCATCACGTAGTTCATCAGACCGAAG
>JAKBCG010000183.1 GCA_021808035.1 Pseudomonadota bacterium | reverse complement strand
GCGCCTGACCTGCCCGATCGTGATGCGGATGCCGCACGGCGGCGGGATCCATGCGCCCGAGCATCACTCCGAGAGCGTCGAGACCTTGTTGTGCCACGTCCCGGGGCTGCGCGTCGTGAGCCCCTCGTCGCCCGCGCGCGCCTACGGACTGCTGCTCGCGGCGATCCGGGATCCGGACCCGGTGATGTTCCTCGAGCCGACCCGGCTGTACCGCGCGTCGCGCCAGGAAGTCCCCGACGACGGCCGCGCGCTGCCGCTCGACCGGGCGTTCGTGCTGCGCGAAGGGGCCGACGTGACGATCGTCGCCTGGGGCGCGATGATCGCCGAGACCCTGCAGGCCGCGGCCGAGCTCGCCGACACCGGCGTCGACGCCGAGGTGATCGACCTGGCGACCTTGAGTCCGATCGACGCGACGACGATCCTCGACTCGGTCGCGAAGACCGGACGCCTGGTGATCGTCCAGGAAGCGGCGCGCAACGTCGGCGTCGGCGCCGAGATCGCCGCGATCGCCGCCGAGGACGGCTTGTTCGACCTGCTCGCACCGATCCGCCGCGTCACCGGCTACGATACGGTGATGCCGCTCCACCGGCTCGAACGGGAGTACATTCCGAGCGTCCGCCGGATCGTCGACGCGGTCCGCGGCACGATGGCCGACCCGCGATGACGACCTTCCCGCTGCCGGATCTCGGCGAAGGGTTGAGCGAGGCCGAGATCGTCGCGTGGCACGTGCAGCCCGGCGACCGCGTCGCCGCCGATCAACCGATGGTCTCGGTCGAGACGGCGAAGGCGGTCGTCGAGGTCCCGGCGCCGTTCGCGGGCACGGTGCTCGCGCTGCACGGCGCGCCGGGCGACGTGATCGCGACCGGCGCGCCGCTGATCGATTTCGACGACGGAACCGTCGTCGGCGTGATCCCGCGATCGAGCGTCGAACTGCCGCCGGAACCGGTCGCCGACGCCGGGCGGCACGACGACCGGGGCGCAACCCGGCGCGCGCGCGCGGTGCCCGCCGCGAGAGCGCTCGCGCGACGCCTCGCGATCGACCTCGGGTCCGTCGCCGGGACCGGCCGGGCGGGCCTGATCACGATCGACGACGTGCTCGGCGCGGCGCCGCGGGCCGCCGATCCCGCGACCCAGCCCCTGCGCGGGCTGCGACGCGCGATGCGCGCCTCGATGACGCTCGCCCATGCGCAGGTCGCGCTCAGCACCGTCTGCGACGACGCCGACCTCGGCGGCTGGGAACGGGCGGGCGGCTACACGCCGCGGCTGATCCGCGCGATCGCGGCGGCGGTCCGGGTGGAGCCGGCGCTGAACGCCTGGTTCGACCCCGAGCGCGATGCGCGCACCCTGCAACCGCGTCTCGACCTCGCGGTCGCGGTCGACACCGCGGACGGTCTGATCGTCCCGGTGATCCGCGACGCGGGCACGCTCGACCCGGCGGCGCTGGCCGCCGCGCTCGCCGAACGCAAGGCGGCCGCGCACGCGCGCACGCTCGCACCGGAGGACCTGCGCGACGCGACGTTCACGCTGTCGAACTACGGCATGGTCGCCGGGCGCTACGCGGTCCCGCAGGTCGTGCCGCCGGCGGTCGGCATCCTCGGCGCCGGCATGGTGCGGGTCGAGCCGGTCGCGCTCGGCGAACGGATCGTCGCGCGGCGCCGGTTGCCGCTCTCGCTCAGCTTCGATCACCGCTGCGTGACCGGCGGTGAAGCATGCCGGTTCCTCGCCGCCGTGATCGCGGACCTGCAGGAACCCCGTTAGAGACGGTCGGTCGTCGGCCGGAAGGAGATCGGTCCCATGTCGTTGACGATGTCCGAGTCCCAGCAGCAGGCGATCGCGGCGATCGCCGCGACCGTGCGACGCAGCCCCGTCGCCGGCGTGCACGCCGCGTCGTACCTGCGCGCGTACTTCGCGAACGTCGACCCGCAGGACATCGCCACCCGCGATCCCGCGGAGCTCGCCGCGAGCGCGCTCGCGCACCTGAAGTTCGCGCGCGCGCGGCGCCGCGGCCGCTGCGCGGTCCGCGTGTTCAACCCGACCGTGCGCGAGCATGGCTACGCCTCGCCGCACACGGTCGTCGAAATGGTCGGCGAGGACATGCCGTTCCTCGTCGACTCGATCGGCCTCGCGTTCCAGCGTCGCGGCCTCACGATGCACTTCCTCGCGCACCCGATCTTCGCGGTCGCGCGCGACTCGCGGGGAAACCTCACGTCATTGCATCCGCGTACCGCGCGCGAGGACGCGCGCGCGACCCGCCTGGAGTCCTTCCAGCACATCGAGGTCGACCGCATCGTCGACGCCGCGGGGCTCGGCGCGCTCGCGCAGGAGATCGAGCGCAACCTGGACGACGTGAGGCTCGCGTTCACCGACTGGCACAGGATGGAGGCGGCGGCGCGGGAGATCGCGCACGAGCTGCAACACGGCCCGATGCGTGGCGACGAACGTGACGCCGAGGAGACCCGGGCCCTGCTCGACTGGATGGTCGACCGGCACTTCACGTTCCTCGGCTATCGGGAATACCGGCTCGGCGGCGCGCCCGGACGCGAGACCTTGGTGCCGGTCGAGGAGACCGGCCTCGGAATTCTGCGGCGCGGGCATCGGCGCGGCGCGCCGGGCGCGCGCGCGCTGCCGGGCGACATCCGGCGCGAGAGCCGCCGCAGCGAGCTCGCGCTGGTCACCAAATCGAACACCCAGTCGACCGTGCATCGCGCCGGCTACCTCGACTACGTCGGCGTGAAGCGATTCGACCCGTCGGGGCGGCTGCTCGGCGAGCGGCGTTTCCTCGGCCTGTGGACCTCGAGCGCGTACAACGCGAATCCGCGCGAGATTCCGCTGGTCCGCCACAAGGTCGCGCGCGTGGTCGCCGAGTTCGCGCTCGCGCCGGACAGCCACGACGGCAAGGCGCTGCAGCACATTCTCGAGTCCTTTCCGTGCGACGAGCTGTTCCAGGCGAGCGTCCCGGATCTCGTGCGCATCGCCGGCGGGATCTTCGGCCTGCAGGAGCGCCCGCGCGTGCGCCTGTTGATGCGCCGCGATCCGTTCCGGCGCTTCTACTCCTGCCTCGTGTTCGTCCCGCGCGAGAAGTACAACACGCAGGTCCGCCAGCGCATCGAGCGGGTGCTGCAGGAAGCGACCGAAGCGTTCCACCTCGACTCGCAGGTCGAGATCGCGCAGTCGAACCTCGCCCGCATCCACGTCGTCGCGCGCACGCAGCCGAACGAGGCGCAGCGGGTCGATGCGGCGACGGTCGAGCATGCGATCGAGGCGGCGGTGCGCTCCTGGGCTGACGGGTTCAAGTCCGCGTTGCTTGCCCGTCTGGACGAGGCTCATGCGCTCGAGCTGTTCGAGAAATACGCGCCGGCCTTTCCGGCCGCCTACACGGAGGACTTCGGCGGTGAGGTGGCCGCGAACGACGTATCGTTCCTCGAAGCGATCGCGCGCGATCGGACGAAGCCGCAGCTCGACCTCTACCGCGCCGATCCGAAGCGCAGGGATCGGGTGTTCCTGAAGATCTTCCGCGATGGCGACGCGATCCCGATCTCGGACCTGCTGCCGATGCTCGAGAACATGGGGCTGCGGGTGATCGCCGAGCGGCCCTACGGGCTCGATTACCTGGACGGCCAGCACGGCTGGATCCAGGACCTGGAGCTCGAGGTGCCCGGGACGGTCCAGGCGCGGTTCGAGGCGCGCGCGGCCGAGTTGAAGAACACGTTCACCGCGGTCTGGTCGGGCCGGATGGACAACGACGGTCTCAACCGGCTGACGCTGCACGCGGGAGTGCCGTGGCGGCTGGTCAACGTGCTGCGCGCGTACTCCCGCTACCTGCTGCAGACCGGACTGCCGTACAGCCAGGGATACGTCGCGCAGGTGCTCACGCAGAACGCAGCCGCCGCCCGGCTGCTCGCCGACCTGTTCGTCGCGCGCTTCGATCCGCAGATCGCGACCGGGCCGCGCCGCTCGGCCGAGAAGCGACTGAACGGCTCGCTCGGCGCCGCGCTCGAGGCGGTCCGCCGGTCGGACGAGGACCGGATCCTGCGGGCGCTGTGGAATGCGATCGATTCCACCGTGCGCACGAACGCATGGCAGCACGACGCGGCCGGGGCCGAGAAGGACTACCTGTCCTTCAAGATCGCGAGCCAGCGGCTGCGGGAACTGCCGTTGCCGAAGCCGCTGTGGGAGATCTTCCTGTATTCGACCCGGATGGAGGGCGTGCACCTGCGCATGGGACGCGTCGCGCGCGGCGGCATCCGCTGGTCGGACCGCCTGGAGGACTTCCGCACCGAGATCCTCGGGTTGATGAAGGCCCAGAACGTCAAGAACACGATGATCGTGCCGGTCGGCGCGAAGGGCGGTTTCGTCGCGAAGCGGCTCCCCGAGGGCGGGCGCGACGCACAACAGGCGGAGGTCGTCGCGTGCTATCGCACCTTGATCCGCGGCCTGCTCGATCTGACCGACAACATCGCGGGCGAACGCATCGTGCCCCCGCGCCAGGTCGTCCGGCACGATGAGGACGATCCGTATCTCGTCGTCGCGGCCGACAAGGGCACCGCGACGTTCTCCGACATCGCGAACGAGATCTCCGAGAGTTATGGATTCTGGCTCGGCGACGCGTTCGCCTCCGGCGGTTCGGCCGGTTACGACCACAAGAAGATGGCGATCACCGCGCGCGGCGCCTGGGAGTGCGTGAAACGGCACTTCCGCGAGATGGGCGTCGACATCCAGCGCCGGGAATTCACCGTCGCGGGGATCGGCGACATGGCGGGCGACGTGTTCGGCAACGGCATGCTGCAGTCTCCGCACATCCGCCTGCTCGCCGCGTTCAACCACCAGCACGTGTTCATCGATCCCGCCCCGGACGCGGCGCGTTCGTTCCGCGAGCGCCTCCGCCTGTTCAAGCTGCCGCGCTCGAGCTGGGAGGACTACTCGACCGACCTGCTGTCGAAGGGCGGCGGAATCTATCTGCGCAACGCGAAGAGCATCCCGCTGTCGCGGGAGGCGCAAGCACTGCTCGGGCTGCCGGCGCAGACCACGCCGAACGAGGCGATCAAGGCGATCCTCAGGCTCGACGTCGACCTGCTGTGGAACGGCGGCATCGGCACCTACGTGAAGGCGAGCAACGAGAGCCATGCGGACGTCGGTGACCGGACCAACGACGCGGTCCGCGTCGACGCGCGCGACCTGCGCTGCAAGGTCGTCGGTGAAGGCGGCAACCTCGGCCTGTCACAGGCCGCGAGGATCGAATACGCGCGTCGCGGCGGACGCCTGAACACCGACTTCATCGACAACTCGGCCGGCGTAAACACCTCCGACGTCGAGGTCAACCTGAAGATCCTGCTGAACGGGGCGGTGCAGGCGGGCGAGATCACCCGCGCGGCGCGCGACCGCCTGCTCGCGAAGATGACCGACGAGGTCGCTGCGCTCGTGCTGCGGAACAATTACCTGCAGGGCCTCGCGATCAGCGTGACCCAGGATCAGGCGAAGGAGCGCCTCGGCGAGGGCGCCTTCCTGCTGCGCGCGCTGGAGCGCGCCGGGCAGCTCAACCGGGCGCTCGAATCGCTGCCGAGCGACGAGGAGATCGCCGAACGACTCAAGTCGG
>JAKBCG010000182.1 GCA_021808035.1 Pseudomonadota bacterium | reverse complement strand
TGATCCGCCGCGGCGCGATCAAGCTCGACAAGGAAGCGAACGACCACATGAAGGTCACCTTCCACGATTCCTGCAACGTCGCGCGGGCGACGCGCATGGGCGATCTGCCCGGCGGACAGTTCGTGTTGCCGCGGGCGCTCATCAAGGCGAGCTGCAACCATTATTTCGACATGGCATCCGACACCATCGGCGAGAAGACCTTCTGCTGTGGCGGCGGGGGCGGCCTGCTGACCGACGAGTTGATCGAGCTGCGCGTCAAAGGCGCGCTGCCGCGCG
The DNA here is from genome assembly GCA_021808035.1 of Pseudomonadota bacterium. Taxonomy (GTDB): domain Bacteria; phylum Pseudomonadota; class Gammaproteobacteria; order Steroidobacterales; family Steroidobacteraceae; genus Bog-1198. The sequence goes on along the minus strand of JAKBCG010000182.1, from coordinate 5,324 downwards.
TGCAAGCGCTGCACGAGGTGCGGCAGGAGCACGGTGTCACGCACATGGCGGCGATCTGCGCGATCTGCAAGAGCCAGTTCACCAAGGTGCTGCCGTACTACGGGATTCCGATGGACAGCGTCGTGAGCGTGCATCAGCTCGTGGGCAATGCGATCCGGTTGGGCGCGGGCTCGTGAGAATGGCGGTTTAACGAGGCGGGGGTACGCGAGATGGCCTCACCGGTGCAAGACCAAGGCGCGCAAGACCAAGGCGCGCACGACCAACGCGCGCACGACCAACGCGCGAAGTCGACCTTCCGCCGCTACCACGAGGGCGATGCGACCTGGCGGTCCTGGCGGGAAGCGATCTTCCAGGCCGGCCAGTCGCACCAGTGTCCGACCTACGTGCAGCGCACCCCTCCCTGCCAAGGTAGCTGCCCCTCGGGCGAGGACATCCGCGGCTGGCTCGACATCGTGCGCGGACTCGACAAGCCGTCCGCGAGCCAGGCGTGGCAGGAATACGCGTTCCGCCGCCTCACCCGCGCCAATCCGTTCCCCGCGGTGATGGGCCGAGTCTGTCCCGCACCCTGCGAGAAGGGCTGCAATCGCAACGACCGGGACGATCACGTCGGCATCAACGCGGTCGAGCAGTTCATCGGCGACACCGCGCTCGCCGCCGGATACCGGTTCGATCCGCCGGCCATCGAGACCGGCAGGAAGGTCGCCGTGGTCGGCGGTGGTCCGGCCGGCCTGTCCTGCGCGTATCAGTTGCGCCGTCTCGGTCACCGCCCGACGATCATCGAGGAGAAGCCCGAGCTCGGCGGGATGTTGCGCTATGGCGTGCCCCGCTATCGCGTGCCCGCGCGGGTGCTGGACGGCGAAGTCCGGCGCATTCTCGAGATGGGTGTCGAGGTGCGCGCGAATTGCCGCGTCGGCCGGGACCTCGGCCTCGACGAGCTCGCCCGCGACTACGACGCCGTGTTCTGGGGTATCGGCACACGGATCGGCCGCAAGCTGCCGATCCCGGGCGCGGATGCGCCGAATTGCATCGACGGCATCGAATTCCTGCGGGCGTTCAACGCCGGGCTGCTCAGCTCGGTGCCGAAGCGCGTCATCGTGATCGGGGGCGGCGACACGTCGATCGACGTCACCACGGTCGCGCGCAAGCTCGCGGGCCAGGATCCCGGGGTCCCGGGCAAGCCGCTCACCTACACCGCGGACATGGTGACGGCGCAGGCCGCGTTCGGCGGCGCCCGGGTGACGTTGACGACGATCTTTCCCCTGGAGAACATCCAGGCGTCGCCGCGTGAGGTTGCGGATGCGCGCTCGTTGAACGTGGCGTTGCACGGCGGCGTGATGCCGGTGCGGATCCTGCTGGACGACGCCGGGAATGCCCGGGGTGTGCGTTATGCGCCGTGTCGCGTCGACAAGAACCAGCCCGTGCGCATCGACGGCGGCACCGAGTTCGAAGTCGACGGCGACCTGGTGATCTTCGCGGTCGGCCAGAAGGGCGACCTGACCGGCCTCGAGGCGCTCAACAACGGCCGCGATGCGATCAGCGCCGATGCACTGTTCGAGGTTCCCGGTCATCCCGGCCACTTCGTCGGCGGCGACATCGTGACGCCGCATCTGCTGACGAGCGCGATCGGTCACGGCTCGATCGCCGCGGAAGGGATCGACGCCTACCTGGCCGGCGCCCAGCCCGCCAAGCGCCCGAAGGTGGACAAGCACCAGTTCGACCTGCTCCGGGCGCTGCAGCATGCGGGGCTCGAGTTGACCGACTACGCCCACGACGCGGTGCGCGGGACCTGCGATGCCGGGTTCGCCGTGCACAACTTCGACGACCGGGCCGAGCGCGAGATCATCAGGTCGTCGGCGCTGTTCCTCGGGCATTACGCCCCGGAGCCGCGCATCGAACGCAAGGAACGGCGCCTCGCCGAGGTCTTCGCGACCGGCGGCGAGCGTATCGACACCTTGCTCGCGGAACAGGCGGTCGCCGAGGCCAAGCGCTGCATGAGCTGCGGACTGTGCGTCGAATGCGACAACTGCGTGGTCTATTGTCCGCAGAAGGCGGTGAAGAAGGTGCCCAAGGCGCAGCATGCGATCGGCCGCTACGTGTTCACCGACTACAACCGCTGCATCGGTTGTCACGTCTGTCACGACGTGTGCCCGACGGGCTACATCGAGATGGGTCTCGGCGAGTAACGGCGATGGCGGCGATCCCGCGGATCCTGCTCTCGTTGCTGATCGCCGCGGTCGCGGCGGCGCCGGCCGTCGCGGGGCGGCTCCCGAGGCCCGAGATCCCGGCGGCCAAGGGCGCGCACTGCGTCCGGCCGACCGAATGGATGCGCAAGAACCACATGCAGCTCCTGATGCGGCTCCGTTACGAAGCGGTGCACGATGGCATCCGCCACCGGCAGGAGTCGCTCCCCGGCTGCATGAACTGCCACGTGTCGCGGCTCGCGAACGGCACCTATCCCTCCGCGAACAGCCCGCAGTTCTTCTGCAACGCGTGTCACCGCTACGTGGGCGTCTCGATCGATTGTTTCTCGTGCCACACGAACCGACCCGGGCCGGTGGGTCCGGCGCCGGTGAAGGCGTCGGCACCCGCGCCCGGCGCGAACGGGACGCGACCGGCGGGAGCCGCTCGATGAACGAACCGATCGACGGGATCGACGCGACCCGGCGGCGAGTGCTGGGTGCGGCGGCGCTGGTCGCGCTCGCGGTGGCGCCGGGGGTGAGCCTGATCGCGGCGGCGGACGCCGGACAGCGGCGTGCGGCCGCGGCGCGCCCGACGCGGCGCTTCGGTCTGCTGATCGACACCACCCGCTGCAAGCGCAGCTGCACGGCCTGCGTGACCGCCTGCTCGGCATACAACGGCTGGAGCAACCAGGGGCGACCGATCGACCCGCAATGGATCCGCAAGGTGGAGGTGACCGAGCCCGTGAGCGGCCTGTCCCACTCGGTGCCGGTGATGTGCCAGCACTGCGCCGCGCCCGCGTGCGTCGAGGTGTGTCCGACGGGCGCGTCCTTCAAACGCGCGGACGGCATCGTGCTGGTGGATCGCCACATCTGCATCGGCTGCCGATACTGCATGATGGCCTGTCCCTACAAGGCGCGGTCCTTCGTCTCCGAAGACGTGTCCGGCCAGCGACCCGATGCGCCGCGGGGCAAGGGCACGGTCGAGGGATGCACGCTGTGCGTCCCGCGCGTCGACGCCGGCGAGCTGCCGGCTTGCGTCGAGGCCTGTTCGCGGCAAGGGGGCGGGGCCATGACCTTCGGCGACCTGAACGACCCGCGGAGCGCGATCCGTCGCGCGCTCGCGGCCTATCCCGCCGTGCAGCTGCGTGCCGATCTGCAAATGGATCCGGGCGTGCGCTATCAAGGCCTCTGAGCGATGAGCGCGATCCACTACCGCGAGATCGAAGGACGCGGCGCCGGCTTCTGGGTGCTCGCGGCGCTCCTCGCGGGACTCATCGCGGCGGGGTTGACGGCCGCGTGGTTCATGGAGCACATCGGTCACGTGATCACCGGCATGACCAATCAAGTGGTCTGGGGCATGCCGCACGTGATCGCGGTGTTCCTGATCGTCGCGGCGTCGGGTGCGCTCAACACCGCCTCGATCGCGTCGGTGTTCGGCAAGGTGGCCTACAAGCCGCTGGCACGGCTGTCGGGTCTGCTCGCGATCGCGTTGCTGTCGGGCGGCTTGCTCGTGCTGGTTCTCGATCTCGGCCGGCCGGACCGGTTGGCCGTCGCGATGACGCACTACAATTTCCGTTCGATCTTCGCGTGGAACATCTTCCTCTACACCGGCTTCCTGGCGGTGACCGGCGCGTACCTGTGGGTGATGATGGAACGGCGGCTGAACGACCATACCCGCCGGGTCGGCACGGCCGCGTTCCTGTGGCGGTTGATCCTGACGACGGGCACCGGATCGATCTTCGGTTTCCTGGTCGCGCGCCAGCCGTACGACGAAGCCATCATGGCGCCGATGTTCATTCTGATGTCGTTCGCGTTCGGCCTGGCGATACTGCTGCTGGTGCTGATGAGCGCGTGCAAGGCGACCGGACGGCCGCTGGGCGATGCGATCGTGATGCGGCTGAAGAACCTGCTCGGGGTGTTCGCCGCGGCGGTCCTGTATTTCCTGCTCGCGTTCCACGTGACCAAGCTCTACCAGGCCGAGTTCGACGGAGCGGAGGCGTTCCTGCTCCGGGACGGCGGCGTGTATACGTTGCTCTTCTGGGGCGGAGCGGTATTCCTCGGGGGCGTGCTGCCGATGCTGCTGTTCTGGCTGCCGCAGACGCGCCGATCGCGTGCGGCCGTCGTGTGGGGATCGCTCAGCGTCGTCGCCGGCGGGCTGGCCCTCCTTTACGACATCATCGTCGGCGGCCAGGCGTGGCCGCTGTCGATATTTCCCGGGATGCAGGTCTCGAGTTCCTTCTACGACGGCGTGGTGAACGCCTACACGCCGAGTTTGCCGGAGTGCGCGCTCGGTCTCGCCGGCTGCGCGTGGGCCGCGTTCGTCACGTTGTTCGCGCTGAAGCTCCTGCCGTTCATGCCGCAGAGCCTGGCGGACGACGCCGTCGAACCCCCGGCGCGGATCGCCGGCGCCGGCGCGACCGACGCGGCGGCCTGAGCGGGGCTCCGACCGTGTCTCGACTGATGATCTCCGCCACCCACAAGTCGTCGGGCAAGACGGTCGTGAGCCTGGGATTGTGCCGCGTGCTGGCGCTGCGCGGCTTGCGCGTGCAGCCTTTCAAGAAGGGCCCGGACTACATCGATCCGATGTGGCTCACCGAGGCCGCGGGCCGGCCGTGCCACACGCTCGATTTCCGCACCCTCGGCCCGGAGGAGATCCAGGCGCGATTCGCGCGTCACGCCGGGGCCGCGGACGTCGCGCTCGTCGAGGGCAACAAGGGCCTGCACGACGGGCAGGACTTGGACGGCGGCGACAGCAACGCCGCGCTGGCGCGGCTGCTCGGACTGCCGGTCGTGCTGGTCGTCGACACCCAGGGCATCGCGCGCGGGATCGCGCCGTTGATCCTCGGCTATCAAGCTTTCGCGCCGGACGTACGCATCGCCGGCGTGATCCTGAACAAGGTCGCGAGCACCCGCCACGAGGGGAGACTGCGCGCGGCGGTCGAGCATTACACGCCGGTGCCGGTGATCGGCGCGATCGGCCTGCAGCCGGCCCTCGCGATCACCGAGCGCCACCTGGGGTTGATTCCGAGCCACGAAATGCGGGAGGCGGAGCGCATCGTCGCGACCATCGCGACGCCGCTAGGCACCTGAGCAGACATATAACGAGACGCGACACGTATCCTTACTTTACCGCCTTTCCTCTCC
>JAKBCG010000181.1 GCA_021808035.1 Pseudomonadota bacterium | reverse complement strand
ATGGTGGTATTCGACGGCGAGATCGACGAAACCGCCGTAATCGACCACTTCGACGCCCGGGATCAGCTGCTCGGCGGTAAAACCACGCGCCGCCAGATCCGGTCCGAGCACGTAGATCCGCCGCTGTCCTGCCGCTTCCGCCAGGGTCGCGGCGATCGTGCCCGCCGCCAATGCGCCATACACCGCATCCTCGATCAACAGCACGCCGCAACCGGGACGGGACAGCCTCAGGCACGATTCCAGATCGCGCGTCTGCAGCGGAGATTTGTTCGTGGTGTGCAGCACTGCCATCCGGATTGCCCCTTCAGAACGCGAGGACGACGTCCTGCCGCTCCATCAACTCGCCGAGCTCCGCGGAGTTCAGCACCTGCACCGGCACGAGCAGATCGTCGACCGTGAGTCCGCGCACCTCGAGCGACTCGCGCTCGACGTAGAGCTTCTCGACGTCGTAGTCCGCGAGCGCCCGGTAGGTCGCAGAGAAGTTCTTCTGGCCGATGCCCTGGGTCCGCTGTCCCTTCTTGAGCTGGTAGACCCCGTCGTCGAGGAACACCAGGCTCACGTCCTGATCGAATGCCGCGCCGATCAGCACCACCGCGAGCGATTCCAGCGCGTAGATCGTCCCGTAGGGCGCCTTGCGGTTCACGAACATGAACCGCTTGACCTGGCCGGCGCCGCCCTCCCGCTTTTCGCTCATGCTGGTCCTCAGTCGCCGAAAACCACCAGACGGTCGGCCTCGATGCCGGCCTGGATCAACTGGCCGAGGCCGGAGATGTGAAAGCCCGGCGCCAGCAGCTCGTTCTTGATGCCACGGCGCAGCCCCGCGGCGACGCACACCACCAGGTCGATGTCGTGCGCGGCCGCCAGCGCCGACCATTGGCGGGTGACGTTGCGATCGTCCTGTGGCGGCTCGGTCAGCTTGTTCGCGTTGTTCACCCCGTCGTGGTAGAAGAACACGCGGTAGATCCCGTGTCCCTTGGCGAGCGCGGCGACGGCGAATTGGTAGGCGGAGTCGGACGCCTGGTGCTGATACGGCCCCTCGTTCACCAGAATGCCGAACTTCATGGTCGGCCGCCGGCGGAATGGCGGATGTGCGTCGATGCGTTCAAGCTCGCGCGGCCGCCGCGCCAGTTGTCGAAGTGGTAGGGCGTGAACGGCAGGCCGGTGAGCTCGAAGAAGCGCGGCCAGCCGATGCGCTCGATCCACTCGCCGATGCGTTCCCAGTCGCGCGCGTCGCGCTGATAGGTGCGCAGGATCTTCTTGACCGCGTCCGCCACTTCCGGCCACCGCGGCGGATTGTTCGGCAACCCGGCGACGACCAGCTTGTGGAACGTCGGGCGCGACCGCGCGTTGGAATGCTTGCCGCCGACCCAGATCGCGATCTTGGTGTATTCCGGATCGTTGATCTGCATCGGCGGACACGGCGCGTAGCAGGCCCCGCAGCAAATGCACTTCCGCTCGTCCACCTCCAGCGTCGGCTTGCCGTTGACCACCGCGGGTCGGATCGCCGCGACCGGGCAGCGCGCGACCACGGCGGGACGCTCACAGATGTTCGCCACCAGGTCGTGGTTGATCTTCGGCGGCTTGGTGTGCTGGATGTTCACCGCGAGGTCGCCCTGCCCGCCGCAGTTGATCTCGCAGCACGACGTGGTGATTCCCACACGGTTCGGCATGCGCTCGTGGATGAACTCCTCGTGCAGTTCGTCCATCAGCGCCTTCACGACGCCCGAGGCGTCCGTGCCCGGGATGTCGCAATGCAGCCAGCCCTGCGTATGGGAGATCATGCGCACCGAATTGCCGGTACCGCCGACGGGAAAGCCCGCGGCGTCGAGCGCGGCGATCAGCGCCGGCACCTTCGCCTGCTCGGCGACCATGAACTCGATGTTGCTGCGGATGGTGAAGCGCACGTAGCCGTCGGCATACCGGTCCGCGATGTCGCAGAGCGTGCGCACGCTGAACACGTCCATTTGTCGTTGGGTCCCGGCGCGAACCGTCCAGACCTGGTCGCCGCTCTTCGCGACGTGGTGCAGCACGCCGGGACGCGGCCGGTCGTGCCAGTGCCACTGCCCGTAGTTCCTCTTGAGCAGCGGGTGCATGAACTGGAAGGCGTCCGGAACGCCGCTCTCGATCGGCATCCGGGGCTTCGCGGGAGTGCTCATCGATCCTCCTCGGCGGGTGGCGCGCCACGGCGCGCATTCCATTTGCGGGCTTCCTCGTCCCATCCGTCGGTGCGCACGTACGGGTTGGTGCGCGGATGCAGCAGCATGCAGGGATCGGGTTCGAGGCCCACCGACTCGAGGAAGTTCGCGAAACCGATGCGTTCGATCATTTCGCCGGTCCGCTCGTGCTCCAGCGCGTTCTCGGCGAAGAAGCCGATGATGTTCTGGGCCAGCTCGTGCAGCTTCGCGAAGTCCGCGTCGGTCTCGAGTTTCATGAAGGGCACGATCACGGTGCCGAACAGATCCCCGATCTTGAGCGTCCGCTTGCCGCCGAGGAGGATGGTGACGCCGCGGTCCTTGCCGGGACTCAGCGCTTTCGTCATCACGTTGATGCAATGCATGCAGCGGACGCAGTTGCGGTTGTCGATCGTGAGGCTGCCGTCCTCCTCGAGCGACACGCAGCGGGTCGGGCACCGGGTGACGACGTTGTCGATCACCGCCTGACGGCCCCGCTCAGCGACGAATCCGCGCACCTCGCGCTGGTCGATCTCGATGTCGTCCCGCCAGGTTCCGATCACCGCCATGTCCGCGCGCTGGATCGCGTTCATGCAGTCGTTGGGGCATCCGGAGAACTTGAACTTGAACTTGTAGGGCAGGGCCGGACGGTGGATGTCGTCGACGAACGCGTTGATGATCTGGGTGTGCGCGCGGATCTCGTCGTAGCACGAGTGCTCGCAACGCGCATGGCCGACGCAGGACATCGAGGTGCGCACCGCCGGTCCCGCGCCGCCGAGGTCGTAGCCCATCTCGTTCAGCTCGTCGAAGCAGGGTTGCACGTTCCGGCTGCTGCAGCCCTGGAACATGATGTCGCCGCTCTGACCGTGCAAGGCGATCAAGCCGGACCCGTGCTTCTCCCACACGTCGCAGAGCCGGCGCAGCGCGTCCGTGGTGTAGTGCATGCCGGGCGCCGGCATGATCCGCAGCGTGTGGAATTCCGCCGCCTCCGGGAATTCGGGCTTGCCGTCCGCACCGCGCAACTCGGTGAAACGCGGAATGATGCCGCCGCCGTAGCCGATCACGCCGACGGTGCCGCCCTTCCAGTAGCCCCGCTTGGTCTCGTAGGAACGCTCGAGTTGCCCGAGCAGGTGTTTCATCATGCCGGCGTACGGCTTGTCCTCCGCCGCGGCGAGGCGCTTGAGGCCGGCGACGAAGCTCGGCCACGGACCCTTCTCGAGCTGGTCCAGCAGGGGCGTTTCCGGAGTTTTCGCGCTCATGGTGTTGGTGCCGCCGTTTCGTCGGGTGGGACCCCAGGGCGGACTGTAGAGGCGCAAGGCGGCCGTCGATATTGCGCCGATGGGATAGGAACCCGTGCCGCGGTCTATCTCCGACGGGATATGGTCGGGATTCCTCCGAGCGCGAAGCTTGACCGGGTGCGGTCACGCTACTGGCAGGACGACGACGACGGCGCCGCGGTCACCGTGGCCAGGGCGGTCGATCTCGCGTTCGGCCTCTCCGGGCGGTCGCTTCCCACCGACTACGCCGCGGAGCTCGCGCGTGCCATGATCGAGGCGCTGCCCTGGCTGCCCGACGTGCGCGGCGCCGGCGTGCGCCTCGCGTTCGGCGCCGCGGAGGGCAACGGCTGGCGGCGCGACGAAACCGATGGCGCGCTGATCTATCTGCCCAAACGGGCGCGGCTGGTGCTGCGGTTGCCGCCGGCGCGGCTCGACGCGGCGCGCGCGCTGGCCGGCAGGACGCTCGCGGTCGCCGGCGACCCGCTGCGGGTCGGTGAATCGCGCGTTGTCGCGCTCGCGGCGTCGGATACGCTGTATGCCCGCGATGTCGTGGACGACACCGACGACGAGTGCCTGTTCCTCGACCGGATCGCGCGGGCGATCGCCGCGCTCGGCGCCACGGGACGAAAGATCATGTGTGGCAGGAGTCGACGCATCGCCGCGCCGGACGGCAGGGTCCGCACGCGCAGCGTGATGGTGGCCGACCTTGCGCCTCGCGATTCGATCGCATTGATCGCACAGGGCATCGGTCCCGGCCGGCTGATGGGCTGCGGACTGTTCGTGCCCTACAAGCGGGCGAATCCGCCCGCCCACGGCGTCGGGGGATAGCCGCCTATCCGACCGTGCGCAGCGCCGCCGCGTGCACCGGGCCGGCCGGCTCGAACCAGGCGAAGCGCTCGTGCAAGCGCACCACCTCACCGATGATCAACAACGTCGGCGGACGCATCGTCACCTCCGCGGCTTTCGCCGGCAGGCCCGCCAGATCGGCGATCAGCACCCGCTGGCTCTGCAAGGTGCCATCCTGCACCAGCGCGGCCGGGGTCGCGGCCGGGAGTCCCGCGTTGATCAACCGCTCGCAGATCGACCCGAGCGCGTGCAGACCCATGTACACGACCAGGGTCTGGCGGGGTTCGGCCAGCGCGCGCCAGTTGAGCTCGCCGCCGTCTTTGAGATGCCCCGGAACGAACACGCAGCTATGCGCCCAATCCCGATGGGTGAGCGGAATGCCGGCGTAGGCGGCGCAGCCCGAGGCCGCCGTCACCCCCGGCACGATCTGGAACGCGATACCCGCGTCGGCCAGCGCGTCGGCCTCTTCGCCGCCGCGCCCGAAGATGAACGGATCGCCCCCTTTGAGCCGCAGCACGCGCCTGCCGTCGCGCGCCAGCCGCACCAGCAACCGGTTGATCTCCGCCTGCGGCACGCAGTGCTCGCCGTTCGCCTTGCCGACGTAGATGCGCTCGGCGCCGCGGTGAGCGAAGTCGAGAATGGCCGGTGCGACCAGCCGGTCGTAGACCACGACGTCGGCCTGCTGCATCAGCCGCAGCGCGCGGAAGGTGAGCAGGTCCGGATCGCCCGGACCGGCGCCCACCAGGTAGACCTCGCCGACCGACAGCGAGCCCGGCGTGTCCTGTTGCAGCGCAACTTCCATCGCGAGTTTCGCGGCCCGTTCGCGCCCCGTCAGCACGAGTTCCGCCACCGGACCCTGCAGCGCCTCCTCCCAGAATCGGCGGCGCTGCGCGAGCGTTCCGAAGCGCCGTTTCACGCGATCCCGGAACGTCTCCGCGAGCAGCGCGAGCCGGCCGTAAGCGGCCGGCAGCATCGTCTCCAGTCGCGTTCGCAGCAGGCGCGAGAGCACCGGCGCGGCCCCGCCGGAGGACACCGCGACGATCACCGGTGACCGATCGACGATCGACGGGACGATGAAGCTGCACAACTCGGGCGCATCGACGACGTTCACGGGAATCGCGCGCTCGCGGCAGCGTCTCGAGACCTCGGCGTTGAGCGCCCCGTCGTCGGTGGCGGCGATCACGAGCGCGCAGCCGTCGAGGTCTTCGGCCCGGAATTCCCGTGCGCGATGGGTCAGTCGACCCGCGTCGCGATACCGCGCGAGACTCCGACCGAGTTCGGGCGCCACCACCGTGACCGCGGCGTTCGCGCGCAGCAGGAGATCG
>JAKBCG010000180.1 GCA_021808035.1 Pseudomonadota bacterium | reverse complement strand
GACGGTGCAGTACGTGAGCCCGCAGGTCTGGGCGTGGCGGCCGAACCGGGTGCGCCGGATGCGCGAGGCGGTCGACCGGGTGCTGTGCCTGCTGCCGTTCGAGAAGCGTTTCTACGACGGGCAGGGCGTGCGCGCGGACTTCGTCGGCCATCCGCTCGCCGATCAGATCCCGCCGGATGCGGACCGGGCCGCGGCGCGCGCGCGGCTCGCACTGCCGCCGGCCGCGCCGATCGTCGCGTTGCTGCCCGGGAGCCGGCGCGGCGAGGTGCGCCGCCTCGGCACGGACTTCGCGGCGACGGTGCGCGTGCTCGCGGCGCAGCGGCCGGCGCTCGAGTTCATCGCGCCGATGGCGAGCGCCGCCGCGCGGGAGTTGTTCGCGGCGGCGCTCGCGCAAGGCGCGCCCGGCGTCGAGGTCCGGCTCCTCGACGGCGCGGCCCAGACCGCGCTGATCGCGGCCGACGTCGCACTGGTCGCCTCCGGGACCGCGAGCCTGGAAGCCGCGCTGTGCCGCCGGCCGATGGTCGTGGTGTACCGGCTGGGGGCGGCGACCGCGTGGGCGATCCGGCGCTTGCGGCTGGTCAAATCGCCGTTCTTCGCCCAGCCAAATCTGCTTGCGGGCCGGCGCATCGTCGGCGAGTATTTCCAGGACGAGATCGTCCCGGAGTCGATCGCAGCGGAGCTCTTGATGTGGCTGGACGACGCGGCGCGGCGCGCGGAGCTCATCGACGAGTTCGCGCGCATTCACGCGAGCCTGCGGCGCGACGCGAGCGAGAGCGCGGCGCGCGCGATCCTGACCGTCGTCGGCCGGGCGGCGCCACGATGATCGACCTGGTCGCCGGGATCGACGAGGCCGGCCGCGGGCCGCTTGCGGGCCCGGTCGTCGCCGCCGCGGTGATCCTGCCGCCGGGCCGCGGACCGCGCGGCATCGCCGATTCGAAGACGCTCGCCGAGTCCGAGCGACGGCGGCTCGCCGCGGCGATCCGCCGCGACGCGCTGTGCTTCGGGATCGGCTGGGCGGATCCGGCCGAGATCGACGCGCTCGACATCCTCCAGGCGACCCATCTCGCGATGCGCCGCGCGGTGCTCGCGCTCGCGGTGCCGCCGCGGCGGCTGCTCGTCGACGGCGATCGGCTGCCCGCGCTCGGCGGCCTCGGGGGCCCGGTCGAAGCGGTCGCGATCATCCGCGGCGACGCGACGGAACGGGCGATCGGGGCGGCCTCGATCCTCGCGAAGACCGTGCGCGACGCGTACATGGAGGAGGCCGACGGCTGGTATCCGGCGTACGGCTTCGCGCGGCACAAGGGCTATCCGACCGCGGCGCACCGCCGCATCCTCGAGCGCCAGGGTCCCTGCCCGCTGCACCGGCGCTCGTTCGCGCCGGTCGCGCGCGCCGCGGAGGCTGCGCGATGAGCGGCTTCGTGCATCTGCGGGTGCACACCGAGTACTCGCTGGTCGACGGGATCGTCCGCGTGCCCGAACTGATGGCCGCGGTCGCCGTGGCCGGGATGCCCGCGGTCGCGCTGACCGACCAGAGCAACCTCTTTGCGATGGTGAAGTTCTACAAGGAGGCGCAGCGCGCCGGCGTGAAGCCGCTGATCGGCGTCGACGCGTGGATCCGTGAAATCGGCGAGCGCGCCGCGCCGTCGCGGGTCACGCTGTTGTGCCAGAACCGCGAGGGCTACCGGCACCTGACCGAGCTCGTGACCCGCTCCTACCTCGAGGGACGGCGCGGCGCGCTCGCGATGCTCGAGCGCGACTGGCTCGCGGCGGAGCGGCTCGGCGGCCTGATCGTGCTCGGCGGCGGCGCGCAGGGCGACGTCGGCCTCGCGCTCGCGCGCGGCCGGGACGAGGAGGCGCGCCGCGCGCTCGACGCTTGGCTCGACCGCTGCGGCGACCGGTTCTACCTCGAGGCGCAGCGCACCGGGCGCGCCGGCGAGCGCGCGGTCTCGGACGCGCTCATCGACCTCGGCGCGGAACGGGGCGTGCCGGTGGTCGCGACCAACGACGTGCGCTTCCTCGCGCGCACGGACTTCGAGGCGCACGAGGCGCGGGTGTGCATTCACGACGGGGCGCTGCTCGCGGATGCGGGGCGGCCGCGCCGCTACACCGAGGAGCAGTACCTGAAGACGCCGGCCGAGATGGCGGCGCTGTTCGCGGACGTGCCCGAGCTCCTCGAGAACACCGTCGAGGTCGCCAAGCGCTGCTCGCTCGAGATCAAGCTCGGCACGCCGATGCTGCCCGCGTACCCCGTGCCGGCGGGCCAGACGACCGAGGAGTTCCTGCGCGCCGAGGCCGCGCGCGGCCTCGGCGAGCGGCTCGCCGCGCCCGCGGTCGCGAGTGCGATCGGGGCGGCCGTTGCGGCCGCCGCACCCGCGCGCGACCCGGCCGCGTACGACCGGCGGCTCGCGCACGAGCTCGACGTGATCTGCCAGATGGGCTTCGCCGGCTACTTCTTGATCGTCGCCGACTTCATCCGCTGGGCGCGCGGGCACGGCGTTCCGGTGGGTCCCGGCCGCGGCTCCGGCGCGGGCTCGCTGGTCGCCTACGCGCTCGGGATCACCGATCTCGATCCGATCGCGCACGACCTGCTGTTCGAGCGCTTCCTGAACCCCGAGCGCGTGTCGATGCCGGACTTCGACGTCGACTTCTGCATGGAAGGGCGCGACCGGGTGATCGACTACGTCGCGCAGAAATACGGCCGCGACCGGGTCTCGCAGATCATCACCTACGGCACGCTGGCGGCGAAGGCGGTGGTGCGCGACGTCGGCCGGGTGCTCGGGCACAACTACGGCTACGTCGACAAGATCGCGAAGCTGATCCCGTTCGAGATCGGGATCACCCTCGACAAGGCGCTCGAGCAGGAAGAGGAGCTCGGGCGGCTCTATGCGGGCGACGCCGAGGTGCGCGAGCTGATCGACCTCGCGCGCGCGCTCGAGGGCCTGGTGCGCAACGCCGGCACCCATGCGGGCGGCGTCGTGATCGCCCCGTCGGTGCTCACCGACTTCACGCCGCTCTACAGCGAAGAGGGCGGGGCGGCGCCGGTCACGCAGTTCGACAAGGACGACGTCGAGGCGGCGGGCCTGGTGAAGTTCGACTTCCTCGGCCTGCGGACCCTGACGATCATCGACTGGGCGGTGAGCGACGTGAACGTCGAGCGCGCCCGCGCCGGCGAGCCGCCGATCGACGTGGCGCTGCTGCCGATGGACGACCCGGCGACCTACCAGCTGCTGAAGAGCTGCCGCACGACCGCGGTGTTCCAGCTGGAGTCGCGCGGGATGAAGGACCTGATCCGGCGGCTGCAACCGGACTGCTTCGACGACATCGTCGCGCTGGTCGCGCTGTTCCGTCCGGGACCGCTGCAGTCCGGGATGGTCGACGACTTCATCGCGCGCAAGCACGACAAGTCCGGCGCGACGATCGACTACCTGCACCCCGACCTCGAGCCCGCGCTCGCGTCGACCTACGGGGTGATCCTGTACCAGGAGCAGGTGATGCAGATCGCGCAGGTCCTCGCCGGCTACACGCTGGGAGGAGCGGACCTGCTGCGCCGGGCGATGGGCAAGAAGAAGCCCGAGGAGATGGCGAAGCAGCGCTCGGTGTTCGTGAGCGGCGCGGTCGCGCGCGGCGTGCCGGAGGCGCAGGCCGCGCACATCTTCGACCTGATGGAGAAGTTCGCCGGCTACGGCTTCAACAAGTCGCACTCGGCCGCCTACGCGCTGCTCTCGTATCAGACCGCGTGGCTGAAGGCGCACCATCCGGCCGCGTTCATGGCCGCGGTGCTGTCGGCCGACATGGACCGGACGGGCAAGATCCTCACGCTGATCGACGAGTGCGCGAGCCTCGCGCTCGACGTGCTGCCGCCCGACGTGAACCAGTCGGTCTACAAGTTCACCGTCGCGGGCCCGGCGAGCATTCGCTACGGCCTCGGCGCGGTCAAGGGCGTCGGCGCGTCCGCGGTCGAGGCGATCGTGCAGGAGCGCGAGCGCGGCGGACCGTACCGGGACCTGCCGGACCTGTGCCGGCGCGTCGACCTGCAGCGCGTGAACCGGCGTGTGCTCGAGGCCTTGATCCGCTCCGGCTGCGCGGACGGGCTTGGCCCCAATCGGGCGACACTCGCCGCGCAGCTCGACCGGTCCGTGCACCTCGGCGAGCAGAATTCGCGCGCCCAGTCGACCGGGCAGGTCGATCTGTTCGGACTCGCGACGGCCGAGGACGCGACGCTGCCCGAATGGAGCGAGGCGGTGCGGCTCGCGGGCGAGCGCGAGACGCTCGGGTTGTTCCTGACCGGCCACCCGATCGGCGCGTACGAGCCGGACCTCAAGTTCCTCGTCGGCGCGCGGCTCGCCGACGTCGGCGGCCCGAAGCCCGCGGCCGCGGACGGCGCCCGCCCGTGGGGTGCGGCGAAACCGGTCACGGTCGCCGGGCTCGTGCTGGAGATCCGCCGCCGCGCCAACCGGGTCACGCTGATCATCGACGACCGCACCGGGCGGCTGGAGGTGAGCCTGTTCGAGGAGATCTACCAGCAGCACCGCGACGTGATCGTGAAGGACGCGATCCTGCTGGTCGAAGGGACGCTGCGCTACGACGACTTCATCGAGGGGTGGCGCGTGCAGGCCCGCACGCTCACCGACATCGACCGGGCACGCGAGCGACACGCGCGCAGGCTCTGGCTGCGCTGGCCGGCCGAGTTCGACGGGCCCGGCGGCCTCGAACGGTTCGACTCGCTCCTCGCGCCGTTCCGCCCGGGCCGCTGTACGATCGGACTCGTGATCCAGCGCGACGGCTACTCGGGCCGGGTGCTGCTGCCGGATCCGTGCGCGGTGCGGCCCGCGCGCGAGTTGCTCGATCGACTGACCGGGCTCGTCGGGCGGGACGGCTGGGTCTTGACCTACGGCTCCAAGACTGAAATTCGGGATGAGGAAACCTCTACATGGCAATGAATTTCCTAGAATTCGAGCAACCGATCGCCGAGCTCGAAGCGAAGATCGAGGAACTGAAATTCCTCGGCGCGGACCCGAACGTGAACCTTGCGGAGGAGATCAAGCGGCTCCAGGCGAAGAGCCGGGCGATGACCGCGAACATCTTCGAGAACCTGACGCCGTGGCAGATCACCCAGCTCGCGCGCCATCCGCAGCGGCCGTACACGCTGGACTACGTGTCGATGATCTGCACCGACTGGCAGGAGCTGCACGGTGACCGGATGTACGGGGACGACCTCGCGATCGTCGGCGGCCTCGCACGCATCGACGGGATCCCGGTGATGCTGATCGGCGAGCAGAAGGGCCGCGACACCAAGGAGCGGGTGCGACGCAACTACGGGATGCCGAAGCCGGAAGGCTATCGCAAGGCGCTGCGGCTGATGATGCTCGCGGAGCGCTTCCGCCTGCCGATCGTGACCCTGATCGACACGCCGGGCGCGTATCCCGGGATCGGCTCCGAGGAGCGCGGCCAGAGCGAGGCGATCGCGCGGAACCTGTTCGAGATGTCCGCGCTCGCGACGCCGGTGCTGTCGGTCGTGATCGGCGAGGGCGGCTCGGGCGGCGCGCTCGCGATCGGCGTGTGCGACCGGCTGGTGATGCTGCAGTACGCGGTGTATTCGGTGATCTCGCCGGAGAGTTGCGCGTC
>JAKBCG010000179.1 GCA_021808035.1 Pseudomonadota bacterium | reverse complement strand
CGCCGCACACGCGCGCGCAGCCGCAGCAGTCGCGGCAGCTCGCCCAGGATCTCGAACAGGCCCATCACCGCGAGCGACTCGGACGGCTCCCAGGCCTCGCAGCCCGCCGCGCGCATCTTCGGGCCGGCGACGCCGAAGCAGCGCAGGTCCGGCACCGCGCGCCGCAGCGCCTCGATCAGCCCCGCGCCGAGGGTATCCCCCGAGGCCTCGCCCGCGACCAACCCGACCCGCAATGGATCCGGCATGCGGTTACCGAACGATGCTGCGCGAACTTCGCCTGATGAAGGAGACGAACGGAGCGATCTCCGGCTGTTCGCGTGCGGCCGCGTCGAGCCGCTCGAGCGCCTCGTTGAGCTTCAAACCCGAGCGGTACAGGGTGCGGTAGCCGCGTCGGATGTTCAGGATCTGCGACGGGGTGAAGCCGCGCCGCTTCAAGCCCTCGCTGTTCACGCTGTGCGGCACCGCCGGCTGGCCGATCGCCATCACGTACGGCGGGACGTCGCGGGTCACCGCGGCGTTGTTGCCGATGAAGCAGTGGGCGCCGATCTTGGTGAACTGGTGCACCGCGGACAGGCCGCCGAAGATCACCCAGTCGCCGACCTCGACGTGACCGCCGAGCGTCGCGCAGTTCGCCATCACGATCTGGTCGCCGAGCTGGCAGTCGTGCGCGACGTGCGCGTAGGACATGAACAAGTTGTCGTTGCCGACCCGGGTCACGCCGCGATCGTGGGTGGTGCCGCGGTTCACGGTCACGAACTCGCGGAACACGTTGCGGTCACCGATCTCGAGCCGCGTCGGTTCGCCGCGGTATTTCTTGTCCTGCGGTGCGTCGCCGAGCGAGGCGAACTGGAAGATCTTGTTGTCGCGGCCGATCCGCGTCGGTCCGTTGATCACCGCATGCGGCCCGATCCAGGTCCCCGCGCCGATCGACACGCCCGCGCCGATCACCGAGTACGGGCCCACCTCGACGCCGGCCTCGATCTCAGCCTCGGCCGAGACGATCGCGCGCGGATCGATCACCGCGCCTCTCCGGGTCGCTCCGGCCCGCGGGTCTCCGGCGCGACCATGATCTCGGCCGCGGCGACCTCGGCGCCGTCGACCTCGGCGACGCACTGGAACCTCCAGATCCCCTTGAACGAGCGCAGCAGCGTCGCCTTCAGCAGCACCTGGTCGCCGGGCTCGACCGGCTTGCGGAAGCGCGCCTTGTCGATCGCGACGAAATAGAAGCGCGTGTGGTCGGTCGGCACGACCCCGGCGGTCTTGAACGCGAGCAGGCCGCAGGCCTGCGCGAGCGCTTCGATCAACAACACGCCCGGCATCACCGGCCGGCTCGGGAAGTGCCCGGTGAAGAACGGCTCGTCGTAGGTCACGTTCTTCACCGCGACGATCCGCTCGCCCGGGACGCACTCGCGCACCCGGTCGACGAGCAGGAACGGGTAGCGATGCGGGAGCTGCCGCATGATCGCTTCGATATCCATGGTCATCGGTTCGCTCATCGATCGTCCCTCGTGTTGTCGTCCCCTGCCGTCGGCATCGTCCCCGCCGGCCCGGACCGCGCGGATCCCTCGAGGCGGCGCAGGCGCGCCACGGTCCGGCGCCACTCGCGCGTCGCGACGACCGGGATCCCCGCGGAGTAGCTCCCCGGCGCGCGGATCGACGCGCTGACCAGCGAGAAGCCCGTGATCACCACGTCGTCGGCGACCGTCAGATGTCCCGCGAATCCCACCATCCCACCGATCATGCAGCGTCTGCCGATCGTCGTGCTGCCGGAGATCCCGGTGCAGGCGGCGATCGCTGTGTGCGCGCCGATCCGCACGTTGTGGGCGACCTGGATCTGGTTGTCGAGCTTCACGCCGTCCTCGATCACCGTGTCGTCGATCGCGCCGCGGTCGATCGTGGTGTTCGCGCCGATCTCGACGTCGTCGCCGATGCGCACCGTGCCGAGCTGCGGCACCTTCGCCCACGCGGCGCCGTCGTGCGCGAAGCCGAACCCGTCGGCGCCGATCACCGCGCCCGGATGGATCAGGCAGCGCGCCCCGACGACCACCCCGGCGCACACGACCGCGCGGGCGAGCACCCGCGTGTCGTCGCCGAGACGGGCGCCGCGCTCGACGACCGCGCCCGGACCGATGCTGACCCGCTCACCGAGCTCGACGCCCGCTTCGACGATCGCGAGCGGCCCGACCGAGGCCGACCGCGGTATGCGCGCGTCCGGCGCGACGATCGCGCCCGGGTGCACGCCCGGCGCCGCCGCGGGCGGCGGATGCAGGAGCGTGGCGATCCGCGCGTACGCGAGGTACGGGTTCGGATCGATCAGCGCGGCGACTGGGCAGTCCGCCGCGTCCTCGGCGGTGAGCACGACCGCGGTCGCGCCGGTCCGAGCGAGCTGCCGCCGGTAGCGACGGTTCGCGAGGAAGCTGACCGCGCCCGCGCCCGCGCCCGCGAGCGTCGCGACGTGCGAGACGCCGAGGTCCGGATCACCGCGCAGCCCGAGCCCGAAACGTACCGCGATTTCGCCTAGCGGGAAGTCGCCGGTCTGCACGCGTCGTGCCCGAGCCGCGGTTGGATCGGCCTTCGGCTACTGCGGAGCGCCGGGCTGCTTCGCGGTGCCGGCCGGAACGGCCGCCGGCTTCGTCATCAGGAGCGCGAGCACGCCCGGGGTGATGTCGTAGCTGGGCTTCGCAAAGAACACGCCGTCGCCGAGGACCAGGTCGTAGCCCTTCGAGCGCGCGTAGTCCTGGATCTCCTCGAGCAGGAAGCGCTGCACGCGGCCAAGCTCCTCGTTGCGCTGCGCCGAGACGTCGTCCTGGAACGCGCTCGCCTTCGCCTGGAAATCACGCTGCTCGTCGCGCAGCGCGTCCTCGGCCTTCAGCCGCTGCGCGTCGGCCATCATCGGGCCGTTCTTCTGCAGGTTGTCGCTCTTCGACTTGATGTCGCTCTGCATCTCGAGGAGCTTGCGGCGCCGCGCCGAAAATTCGTTCTGCAGCAGCTGCATCGCATGCTTGGTCTGCGGCGCTTCCTGCAGGAGCTGCTGGAAATTCACGACGGCGATCTTGGTCTCGGCGCTCGCGGCCTGGGCGACGCCGATCGCGCACAGGCACAGCGCGAGCAGTGGAAGACGGCGGGTCAGAGTCGACATGATGCTTTGGAAACCTCGCAGGCTGGATGGGGTCAAAACGCTTGTCCAATGGAAAACTGAAACCGCTCCGTCTGGTCGCCGAACTGGACGGTGTTCCCGGGGAACGGATTCAACGGAATGGCGTAGGAGAATCGGAATAATCCGAGGGGCGCAAGCCACTCCACCGCGATACCGGTCGATCTTTTCAAGTTAGCATAACTGAAATGATAGGTCACCGGCGTCGAGTCGTCGACACCGAGGAAATGGACCTTGTTGCCGGTCTGGAACACGTTGCCGATGTCGTAGAACAGGCTCACCCGGGCGGCGCTCTCCCATTTCGCAGGGACCGGCAGCACGAGTTCCAGGCGGTTCACGGTCAGGAGGTTGCCCCCGTACGGATTGCCGATCCCGATGTTGTCGCGCGGACCGAGGGTCGCCTCGCGAAAGCCCCGGACGCTGTCCGGGCCGCCGGCGTAGTAGTTGAGGTACGGGGGGAGCCCGGTGGTGTGGCCGAGGGATGACGCGTAGTCGACCTGCAGGTTGTCGGTCAGCAGGAACCGGGCCCACAGCGGCTGGTACTTCTTGAACGCGTAGGACAGCGCGTAGTAGCGCACGCCGCTCGGCGGGATCGACATCCGCCCGGTGAGCGCGTTGCGCATGCCCTTGGTCGCGAACAGCGCCCTGTTGCGCGAGTCCATCGACCAGCCCGCGGTGAGCTCGTAGGTGTAGAAGTTCGAGCCGTACACCGTGTACGGGCTGTCGAGCGAGTTCACCACGCCGTCGCCGTTGGTGTCCGCGACCACGCGCGAGAAGGTGCTGCCGTTCGAACGCACCCAGTCGACCGCCTGCTGCGCGCTGTAGCCCTGGGAGACCACGAGCGAGTTCTTGTTCGCCGACAGGCCGAGCTCGACGTACTGGTACTCGCTGATCGGATACGCGTAGGTGAGCGCCGCGGTCAGCTGTTTCGTGCCGAACACCGACGAGGAGGACACGAACTGCGTGACGTCCCGGTAGGTGAACGACGCGGTCCGCGACACCCCGTCGATCGTCGTGTAGGGGTTCGTTTCCGAGAACGTGTAGGTCTTCGCGTACTTGCCCGCGTTCACGTCGACCGCGATCCGGTCGCCGGTGCCGAGGAAGTTGCTGTGCGCGAAGTTCACGTTCAGGCTGACCCCGTACGCGCCGGAGTAGCCGATGCCGCCGCCGAACTGGCCCGGCAGGCCCTGCTTGATCTTGTAGTTCACGTCCACCATGTCGGCGCTGCCCGGCACGGGGACCATCTTGTAGCTTACCTTCTTCACGTACGGCAGACGCTGGATGCGCTGCTTGGAGCGCTCGAGCGCCGAGTTCGACACCCAGCCGCCCTCGAGCTGGCGCATCTCGCGACGCAGCACCTCGTCGTTGATCGAGGACTCGTTGGTGAAGTTGATGTGCCGGACGTAGACGCGGTTGCCGGGCTCCACGTAGAAGGTGAGCGACACGGTCCGGGTCTTCTCGTCGGCGGTCGGCACCGGCTCGACCTTCGAGAACGCGTAGCCGTCCGCGCCGAGCCGGTAGCGGATCGCCTCCTGCGAGTTGGTGATCAGCTTGCGGTCGAACACGTCGCCCGGCTTGATCAGCAGGAGCTTCGCGAGCGTCGCCTTCGGCACCACCATCGTGCCGGCGAGCTTGACCTTCGACACCCGGAACACATCACCCTGGTGGATGTTCACCGTGATGTACATGTTGTGCTTCGCGGGCGAGATCTGCACCTGGGTGGATTCGATCTGGAAGTTCGCGTAGCCGCGGTCCATGAAGTACGAGCGGATGCGCTCGAGGTCACCCTGCAGCGTCTCGCGCGAGTACCGGTCGTCCTGCTTGTACCAGGACAGCCAGTTCGGCGTCTTCAGGTGCAGCGTGTCGAGAACCGCCTTGTCCTTGAACGCGGTGTTGCCGACGATGTTGATCTCGCGGATCACCGCGCGCTTGCCCTCGACGATGTGGATCGCGATGTCGACCTTGTTGCCGGGCCGCGGGGTCACCGTCGTCTGGATCTGCACCGCATACTTGCCGCGGCTGAAGTACTGGTCGGTGAGGTACTGCTTGACCTCGTCGAGCACCGAGCGGTCGAAGATCTTGCCCTCGGCGAGACCGACGTCGCGCAGGCTCCGTTTCAGCTGGGGCGTCTTGATGTCCTTGTTGCCCTTGATCGTGAACTTCTCGATCGACGGCCGTTCGATGACGACCACGACCAGCGTGTTGCCCACGCGGCGCATCTCGACGTCGCGGAAGAAGCCGGTCGCGTACAGCTGGCGCATCGCCTCGCGGACCCGGTGCCCGAGAAACCACGCGGTCTTCAGGCCGCACCCGAAGGTGCGCTGAAGCTGCCGGGTGCTCACACCCTTCTTGGACGAACACATCAGGTAAATCGCCTGAAGCCAGTGCGTCATCGCTACCGGGCTATCCTCGAAGATCGTCCCGACCTTGACCGTGAACTGCCTGCGGCATGCGTTGCACTTGCGCAGTCCG
>JAKBCG010000178.1 GCA_021808035.1 Pseudomonadota bacterium | reverse complement strand
GGCGCGCGGCCTCGCGCCGCTCGCGCGCATCGTCGGCACCGCGAGCTTCGCCCGCGAGCCGGAGTGGTTCACGCTCGCGCCGATCGGCGCGATCGGCAAGCTCCTCGACCGGGTCGGCTGGCGGGTCGCCGACGTGGATCTGTTCGAGGTGAACGAGGCCTTCGCGGTCGTGACGATGGCGACGGGCCGCGACCTCGGCCTCGATCCGGCCAAGGTCAACGTCAACGGCGGCGCCTGCGCGCTCGGGCATCCGGTCGGCGCGACGGGCGCCCGGATCCTCGCGACCCTGGTGCACGCGCTGCGCGCGCGCGGCGGGCGCCGCGGGATCGCGAGCCTGTGCATCGGCGGCGGCGAGGCGACCGCGGTCGCCATCGAAATCGATTGACCGCGGACACGAAGATCCGCGGAACGGGATTCAGGGGATTGCCGGGGTGAAGGTCCTATGAGTGAAGTGCAGCGCGACGTGATGGAATACGAGGTGGCGATCGTCGGCGCCGGGCCCGCGGGGCTCGCGGCCGCGATCCGGCTGAAACAGCTGAAGCCCGACATCGGCGTCTGCGTGCTCGAGAAGGGAGCGAGCGTCGGAGCGCATTCCCTCTCCGGGGCGGTGCTCGAGCCCGGGCCGCTCGATGCCCTGCTGCCGGGGTGGCGCGAGAAGCCGCCGGCGATCTGCGTACCGGCCGCCCGCGACGAATTCTGGTGGATGACCCGGCGCAAGCGCCATCGCCTGCCGACCCCGCCGCAGATGGCGAATCACGGCAACCTGATCGTCTCGCTGGGCCAGCTGACGCCGATCCTCGCGCAGGAAGCCGAGCGGCTCGGGGTCGACGTATTCGCCGGCTTCGCGGCCGCCGAGGCCTTGATCGACGATGGCGGCGCGGTGATGGGCGTGCAGATCGGCGACATGGGCGTCGAGAAGTCCGGCGAGCCCGGATCCAATTACGCGCCGGGACCGCAGATCCGCGCGAAGCTCACGATGTTCGCCGAGGGCTGCCGGGGCAGCGCCTCGAAGCAGTTGATCCGTCGCTACGCACTCGATCGCGGCAAGTCGCCGCAGACCTACGGCCTCGGGTTCAAGGAGCTGTGGCAGCTGCCGCCGGGCCGGGTCGAGCCGGGTCTGATCCAGCATTCCCTCGGCTGGCCGCTCGACAGCCGGACGTACGGAGGCAGCTTCCTGTATCACCTCGACGACGACCGGGTGTACGTCGGTTTCGTGGTCGGCCTGGACTACGAGGATCCGCGCCTGAAGCCCTTCGAGGCGTTCCAGCAGTTCAAGAACCATCCATCCGTGAAGCCGCTGTTCGCCGGCGGCGAGATCCTCTCGGCGGGGGCGCGCACCTTGATCGAGGGCGGGTACCAGTCGACACCGACGCTCGAGATGCCGGGCGCGATGCTGATCGGCGACGCGGGCGGCACGCTGAACACGCCGAAGATCAAGGGCATCCACCAGGCGATACGCTCGGGCGTGACCGCCGCCGAGCACTACGCGGAAGCCGGAACCAGCGCGGGCTTCGACCGGCGGTGGCGCGAATCGACCGGCGGACGCGAGTTGCGCAAGGTGCGCAACATCCGCCCCGGATTCCGCCGCGGCCTGTGGTTCGGTCTCGCGAACGCCGCTTTCGAGACCGTCACGATGGGCAAGTCGCCGTGGACGCTCGCGAACCACGACGACCGTGCCGCCCTGCGCAAACTCGCGGATGATGCGTCGCCGGATCGCGGCTGGGGCGAGCGCGACCTGCCGCCGCGCGACCGCCTCGCCGCGGTGTTCTTCGCCGCGACCGCGCACGAGGAGAACCAGCCGATCCACCTGCGGGTCGCGGACCCGTCGATCTGCTCGACCCGCTGCGCGATCGAGTTCGGCAATCCCTGCACGAATTTCTGCCCGGCGAACGTCTACGAGATGATCGACGACGGCGCGGGCGGCCGCAAACTGCAGATCAACTCCTCGAACTGCGTGCACTGCAAGGCCTGCGACATCAAGGAGCCTTACCTGGACCAGATCACCTGGACGACGCCGGAGGGCGGCTCGGGACCGAACTACCAGGGACTGTGAAGGCAACCGGGTGCATTCGCAGCGCGATGGAGTCGCCGCGCGGCTGGAGCGCGAGTTCTCGGCCGGCCGGTTGGAATACGATCCCGGGCAGCTCGTCGCGGCGGCGCGGCTCGATGCGCTCGCGGAGGAACTCGAACGTCCGCGAGCACCGTGGCGGCTGCGGATCGCGCGCCGCTTAGGGCGCGGCGCAGGACCCCGCGGCGTGTACCTGTGGGGTGGCGTCGGGCGCGGCAAGACGCGGTTGATGGATCTGTTCTACGACTCTCTACGGTCGACCGAACGTCAGCGGGTCCACTTCTACGTGCTGATGCGCTCGGTGCATGCGGAATTGCGCGCGATCGGCGAGCGGACCGGACCGCTCGAACTCGTCGCGGAGCGTCTCGCCGCACGCGTCCGTCTCCTCTGTCTCGACGAATTCTTCGTCTCCGACATCGGCGATGCGATGCTCCTGGCGGGCTTGCTCGACGGCCTGTTCCGCCGCGGGGTCACCCTGGTCACGACCTCCAACCAAGCCCCCCGCGACCTGTACCGGGACGGCTTGCAGCGCGCGCGCTTCCTGCCGGCGATCGCGCGGCTGGAGGCGAACCTGGACGTCGTTCACCTCGACGGGGCGGTCGACTATCGCCTGGCGAGTTTCGCGGGGAAGCGCACCTATTTCGATGCCGCCGGCGCTGACGCCGCGATGCGGGATCTGTTCGGTACGCTCGCGACCTCGGCGCCGACCGGTGCGACGGTGATCGACGTCGGCGGACGACCGCTCGCCGCGCGCGACACGGCGGGGGGCATCGCCTGGTTCGAGTTCGCGGAGCTCTGCGAGACCGCGCGCGGCGCGAACGACTACCTCGAGCTCGCGCACCGGTATCACACGGTCTTCCTCTCCGGGGTGCCGGTGCTGACCGCGGAGCGCGAGGACGCCGCACGGCGGTTCCTCACGCTGGTCGACGCACTCTACGACCGCGGCGTGAACCTCGTGCTGTCCGCCGCGACCGCGCCGGACGCGCTCTACCGTGGCGAGCGGCTGCGATTCGACTTCGCGCGCGCGACGAGCCGGCTGATCGAGATGCAGTCGGAACGATATCTCGCGAGCGCGCACCGGGCCTGAGCGCGGCGCGCGGCGCCCTGGCATAATTCGCGGATGCGCACGGTCATCGAGTTCCGGGTCGAGTCCCTGCAGCGCCTCGATCCCGACGGCAACGCGGTCGGTGAACTGCCGGCGTTCGCGCTGGATCCCGACGAGGTGCTGCGGATGTACGGCGCGATGACCCTCGCGCGGGCGTTCGACACGAAGGCGGTGAATCTGCAGCGCACCGGACAGCTCGGCACCTACGCGTCCTGCCTCGGCCACGAGGCCACCCACATCGGGATCGGCGCGGCGATGCGCGCCGAGGACGTGCTCGCGCCGGTATACCGGGAGGTCGGAACCCAGCTGTGGCGCGGCGTCACGATGCGCGAGATCCTGCTGTACTGGGGCGGCGACGAACGTGGCAACGACTTCTCCGGTCCGCGCGCGGACTTCCCGTGGTGCGTCCCGATCGCGACGCAGACGCTGCACGCAGCGGGCGCCGCGATGGCGTTCAAGATCCGGCATGAGCCGCGTTGCGCGGTCGCGACCATCGGCGACGGAGGCACCTCGGAAGGAGCGTTCTACGAAGCGCTGAACGTCGCGGGTGCGCGCGCGTTGCCGGTGGTTTTCGTCGTCGTGAACAACGGCTGGGCGATCTCGGTCCCGGTCGCCGCGCAGACGGCGGCGAGGACGCTCGCGCAGAAGGCGATCGCCGCCGGCATCCCCGGCCTGCAGGTCGACGGCAACGACCTGTTCGCGGTCCGGGAAGCCGTGTCCGCAGCGCTCGAACGCGCCCGCGGCGGCGGCGGTCCGACGCTCGTCGAAGCACTCACCTATCGGTTGAGCGACCACACGACCGCGGACGACGCGAGCCGCTACCGCAGCGCGCGCGAGGTCGACGACGCGCGCGCGCTCGAACCGCTCCTGCGCACGCGACGCTTCCTCGAAAAGGCGGATCGCTGGAACGCCGACCGCGAGCGCGCACTCCTCGAGGAATGCGCGGGTTCGATCGACGCGGCCGTCGCGGACTACCTCGCGGCGCCGCGACCGTCGACCGACGCGATGTTCGACCACTTGTTCGCGAACCTGCCCGAGCGGATCCGCGAACAGCGCATCGCGGCGCGCCGCCACGCCGGCACGGGTGGGCACTGAATTGCCGAAAGTGACGATGGTCGAAGCCATCGCGATGGCGCATGGCTGGGAGATGCAGCACGATCCCGCGGTCGTCGTGATCGGCGAGGACGTCGGCGCGAACGGCGGCGTGTTCCGCGCGACTCAAGGGTTGCAGCAGCGCTTTGGCGCCGAACGGGTGCAGGACACCCCGCTCGCGGAAGCGGCGATCGCCGGCGTCGCGATCGGCATGGCCGCGCAAGGGTTGAAGCCGGTCGCGGAAATCCAGTTCATGGGTTTCCTGTATCCCGCGCTCGACCAGATCATCAACCACATGTCGCGGATGCGTCATCGCACGCGCGGCCGCCTGACCTGCCCGATCGTGATGCGGATGCCGCACGGCGGCGGGATCCATGCGCCCGAGCATCACTCCGAGAGCGTCGAGACCCTGCTGTGTCACGTCCCGGGGCTGCGCGTCGTGAGCCCCACGTCGCCGGCGCGCGCGTACGGGCTGCTGCTCGCCGCGATCCGGGACCCCGACCCGGTGATGTTCCTCGAGCCGACGCGGCTGTACCGCGCCTCGCGCCAGGAAGTCCCTGACGACGGTCGTGCACTGCCCCTCGACCAGGCGTTCGTGCTGCGCGAGGGATCCGACGTGACGCTCGTATCCTGGGGGGCGATGATCGCCGAGACCCTGCAGGCCGCGGCCGAACTCGCCGATGCCGGCATCGACGCCGAGGTGATCGACCTCGCCACCTTGAGTCCGGTCGACGCGGCGACGATCCTCGACTCGGTCGCGAAGACCGGACGCCTGGTGATCGTCCAGGAAGCGGCGCGCAACGTCGGCGTCGGCGCCGAGATCGCCGCGATCGTCGCCGAGGACGGGTTGTTCGACCTGCTCGCACCGATCCGGCGCGTCGCCGGCTACGATACGGTGATGCCGCTCTACCGGCTCGAGCGCGATTACATTCCGAGCGTCCGCCGGATCGTCGACGCGGTACGCAGCACCGTGGCCGATTCGCGATGACGACCTTCCGCCTGCCGGATCTCGGCGAAGGGCTGAGCGAGGCCGAGATCGTCGCGTGGCACGTACAGCCCGGCGACCGCGTCGTCGCGGACCAGCCGATGGTCTCGGTCGAGACGGCGAAGGCGGTCGTCGAGGTCCCGGCGCCGTTCGCGGCCACGGTGCTCGCGCTGCACGGCGCACCGGGCGAGGTGATCGCGACCGGCGCGCCGCTGATCGATTTCGACGACGGCACGGTCGTCGGCACGATCCCGCGATCGAGCGCCGAACTGCCGCCGGAACCGGCCGCGGGTGCCGGCCGGCGCGCCGACCCGCGCGCGACCGGCCGCGCGCGCGCGGTGCCCGCCGCGCGGGCGCTCGCGAAACGCCTCGCGATCG
>JAKBCG010000177.1 GCA_021808035.1 Pseudomonadota bacterium | reverse complement strand
ATCATCACCGCCGCGTCCCAGCGCAGCAGCGACAGCGCGCCGCGAAACGCGTGCAGGCGTCGAAACTCTTGCTCGAGTTGCTGGTAAGGCGTCAAAGCCATGAGATCGGATCCGGCTCGCCGCGCAATCCGTTGCGAGCCGCCCCGGGGGACGCCTGCAGGTCGCGGCGATCTTTGCGCCCTAGTGTACCAGAGCGCCGGCCACCGAACGCGGTCCGGCGACGATTAATGCATTACAATCAAACAGTTAAAGAGTTCCGGGGGAAGCGCCGCAGGGCTGGACGCATACGTCGCGCAACGGCACGGTACCGCTGACGTGGAACGGCAGCGAATGGAACAACGGCAGGTCGAGGCGCACCACACCGTCGATCGCATAGGGCAGCGGCACGTTCGATCGATCGAGGCGCCGTGCGATCTCGGCGATCCCCGCCGCCAGGTTCGCGTTCACCGTCATGTCGAAGCGCGCATCGCCCAGCGGCGGCACGACGAACCGGCGCACCGAGGTGCCGCTCGCGACCTGCTGGCCGCCCAGGCGCAAGCGCACGCGCACCCGCTCGATCGGCAGCGCCTGCCGGTTCGGATTGTGAATCCGCAGGCCGAGGCGCAGTTCCTGCTGGAACAGATCGCCGCCGAGCACCCGGATGCCGGTGAGCGTGAGCTGTGGCGTCGCGAAGCGCGGCGCGAGCGTCGAGCAAGCGGCCGCGAGAATCGCCGCGATCACGCAAGCGCCGGGCCACACCGCACGGCGGCGGCGTGGCACAATCGGCGCGGGCGCGAGCGTGACGTCGAGGTTCACTGTAACGGATGATACCGAGAATTCCGGGCGGCATCGTTGTCGCCAAACGCCTACGCCCGCGGCGCGCGCGGGGCTCGATCTGCCTCGCCGCAGCGCTGTTCGGCGCGACCGCCGCGCTCGCGAACCCGGCCGTGACCCGGGTTGCGCGCGCGGCGATCCCGGTGTGTCTGCCGGGCGGCGGCGGCTTCCTGCGCGCGAGGATCGGCGGCTCGATCGATGCGGCCCTGCACTGGCCGAACCGCGGCACCTGGTGCGCCGGCGAACCCAAGCTCGATCCGCGCGGCGTGCGCATGAGCTTTCGCCGCGCGAGCGGCGCGCGGCCGCGCCTGCTGTTCCTGTTCGGCCTGACCGGGGTGCGCGAGGGGGCGCCGTTGCGCGAGGGACGGATCAATCTCACCGTGTTCGACGAGAGCGACGGCCGGGTGTTCGGCACGCTCGGCGACCGGCGCTGCACGATCGACTCGCTGACGCAGCGGCGGCTCGCGGCCGCGCACACCTACCGGGTCGAGGTGCACGGATTCTGCACGGAGCCCGCGCGCGCGATCCACGGACGCGGCGAAATCCTGGTCAGCCGCTTCGACTTCGCGGGCCCGGTGGATTATGCGGTTCGCTGAGTCCGGTTCGACACCCCGCCGCACGCGGCTCGCGCGCGCGGCCTCGATCCTCGCGATCGTCGCGATCGTCGCGATCGTCGCGATCGTCGCGATCGTCGCGGGCGTCGCCGCGCCGCCGGCGGCGCGCGCGGCCGGGCCGGAACCGCTGTCGGCGTTCCCGCGCGGCGTGCTCGCGATACGCAGCGTGGCGGGACGGGTGATCGATTTCCGGATCTGGATCGCGAATACGCCGCAGCGCGCCGAACAAGGCCTGATGTTCGTGCGCACGCTCGACGCCCACGACGGCATGCTGTTCCCGTTCCCGCGCGGGCAGCCGGTCGTGATGTGGATGAAGAACACCTACGTGCCGCTCGACATGCTGTTCCTCGACGCCCGCGGCCGGATCGCGGCGATCACCCGGCGCGCGCAACCCCTGTCGCTCGACCTGATCTACGCGCCCGAGGGAACCCGCGCGGTCGTCGAACTGCAAGGCGGCATCTGCGACCGGCTCGGTATCCGGGTCGGCGATCACGCCCTGTCGAGCGCGCTCCCGTAACCGCCGCCGCCGGGCGTCTCGATCTCGAACTCGTCGCCGGGCGCCATCGCGACCTCGCCGATGTAGTCGAGCGGCTCGATGCGCCCATCGGCGCGCCGCACGCGGTTTGCGCCCGGTTGCCCGGCCTCTGCGCCGGCGAGGCCGAACGCGCCGCGCCGGCGGCCGTTGCTCAGGATCGCGGCGGTCATCGGCGCGAGGAAGCGGATGCGGCGGATCGCGCCGTCGCCGCCGCGGGTGCGGCCGGCGCCGCCGGATCCGGAGCGCACCGCGAACGACACGACCTCGACCGGAAAGCGCGCTTCGAGGATCTCCGGATCGGTCAGCCGTGAATTGGTCATGTGGGTCTGCACGACGCTCGCGCCGTCGAAGCCGGGACCCGCGCCCGAACCGCCGGCGAGGGTCTCGTAGTATTGATGGTGCGCGTCGCCGAACGTGAAGTTGTTCATCGTGCACTGACTCGCGGCCATCACGCCGAGCGCGCCGTAGAGCGCGTTGGTCACGCACATCGAGGTCTCGACGTTGCCGGCGACGACCGCGGCCGGCGGCCGCGGACTCAGCATCGAGCCCTCCGGCACCCGGATCTCGAGCGGCCGGAGGCAGCCGGCGTTCAACGGGATCTCGTCGTCGACGAGCGTGCGGAACACGTAGAGCACCGCCGCCACCGTGATCGCATGCGGCGCGTTGAAGTTGTCGGCGAGCTGCGCGCTGGTGCCCGCGAAGTCGATGCAAGCGAGGCCGCGGCGGGCGTCGACGCGGACCGCGACGCGGATCCACGCGCCGTTGTCGAGCGGCAGCTCGAACCGCCCGTCGTGCAGCGCGCCGATCACCCGGCGCACCGACTCCGCGGCGTTGTCCTGCACGCGCTGCATGTAGCGCACCACGGTCGCCCGGCCGTACTCGCGCACCAGCGCGCGCAGCTCCTGCGCGCCCTTCTCGTTCGCGGCGACCTGGGCGCGCAGATCGGCGAGATTCTGCTCCGGATTGCGCGCCGGGAGCCGGCCGGCGCACAGCAACGCGCGCATCGCCTCGTCGCGGAACCGCCCGCCGTCGACGAGCTTGAAATTGTCGATCAACACGCCCTCGTCGGCGATGCTCGTCGAGAACGGCGGCATCGATCCCGGCGTCGCGCCGCCGACGTCCGCGTGATGGCCGCGTGAGGCGACGAAGAAGCTCGGCGCCGCGCCGTCGAGGAACACCGGCGTGACCACCGTGATGTCCGGCAGGTGGGTCCCGCCGCGATAGGGGTCGTTCAGCGCATACACGTCGCCCGGCTGCATCACCGGATTCGCCGCGCGCACCGCCCCGATCGATTCGCTCATCGACCCGAGGTGCACCGGCATGTGCGGCGCGTTCGCGACCAGCAAGCCGTCCGCGTCGAACAGCGCGCAGCTGAAGTCGAGGCGTTCCTTGATGTTCACGGAATGCGCGGTGTTCTGCAGCCGCAGACCCATCTGCTCGGCGATGTTCATGAACGAGTTGTTGAACACCTCGAGCAGCACCGGATCCGTGCCCTCGGCACCGGCGCACGCGCGCGGCGCCCGCTGCGTGCGCTCGATCTCGATCGCGCCGTCGGCGGCGACGCTCGCGCGCCAGCCCGGATCGATCACGGTGGTCGAGTGCGCGCCGGCGATCACCGCCGGGCCGGCGATCGACGCGCCGGGTCGCAGCGCCTCCGCGCGGTGCCAGTCGGCGCGATGCCAGGCGGCGGCACCCGCGGCGTCGGGGCCGTACAGCGGCCGGCGCGCACACGGCTCCGGCGCATAGGCCGATGACGGCGACGACGGCGGCGGCGGCGGCACCGGAACGCCGGCGATGCACTCGACCGAGACCGTCTCGATCACCACCGGGCGCTCCGGCATCAGGAACGAAAAGCGCTCGCGATATCGCCGCTCGAACTGCGCGCGCAGTGCGGCGGTCGCCTCGCCGGCCGCGACGCATGGGTCCGGCGATTCGCACGCGAGCGTCGTGTCGGTGCCGTCGTATCGCAACCACAGCTGGACCAGGCTGCGCGCCGCGCGCGCGTCCTCGCCGTCTTCGTGCGCGGCACCGTCGTCGTGCGCCGCGCCGTCGTCGCGCTCGAGCGCCGCGAGCGCTTCGGTGCGCAGCCGCGCCGCGAGCGCATGCGCCGCGGCGAGCGCCACGGGGTCCAGCGTCCGGCCGAGCGTGGCTTCCCGCGCCGCGCTGCGGTCGGCGAGCCCCATCCCGTACGCGCTCATCACGCCGGCGAGCGGGTGGCAGAACACCCGCCGGATCCCGAGCGCGTCGGCCACCTGGCACGCGTGCTGCCCGCCCGCGCCGCCGAAGCACTGCAGCGTGTAGCGGGTGACGTCGTAGCCGCGCGCGACCGAGATCCGCTTGATCGCGTTCGCCATCGCGCCGACCGCGATCCGGAGCGCGCCGGCGGCGACCTGTTCGGCGCCGGTCGGTGCGCCCGACGTCTCGGACACCCGCGCGGCGAGCGCCGCGAAGCCGCGCTGCGCGGCGTCGCGATCGAGGGCTTGGTCGGCTCCGGGGCCGAACACCCGCGGAAAGAACTCGGCGTCGATCCGGCCGAGCACGAGATTGGCGTCGGTGACCGTGAGCGGGCCGCCGCGCCGATACGATGCCGGTCCGGGCACCGCGCCCGCGGAGTCCGGCCCGACCCGCAGGCGCGAGCCGTCGAAGCGGATCGTCGAGCCGCCGCCGGCCGCGATGGTGTGGATGCTCATCATCGGCGCCGCGACGCGGACCCCGGCCACCTGGGTATCGAACACCCGTTCGAGCTCACCCGCGTAATGACTCACGTCCGTCGACGTGCCGCCCATGTCGAAGCCGATCAGGCGCTCGTGGCCCGCCGCGACGCCGGTGCGCACCATCCCGAGGATCCCGCCGGCCGGGCCCGAGAGGATCGCGTCCTTGCCGCGGAACCGGCGCGCGTCGGTGAGCCCGCCGGAGCTCTGCATGAACCACAACGGCACACCCGGCATTTGCGCGACCAGGCGCTCGACGTATCGCGCGAGGATCGGCGACAGATACGCGTCGACGAGCGTGGTGTCGCCGCGCGGCACGAATTTCGCGAGCCCGCTCACCCGATGCGACACCGACACCTGCTCGAAGCCGGCCGCGCGGGCGAGCGCCTCGGCGGCGAGCTCGTGCACCGGCTGCCGGTACGCGTGCAGGAACACGATCGCGCACGCGCGAACGCCGGCCGCGCGCGCCGCGCGCAGCTCGCGCGCGAGCGCCGGCTGGTCGAGCGGCCGGCGGATCTCGCCGCCGGCGCCGAGGCGTTCATCGGCCTCGACCACGCGTTCATACAAGAGCTCGGGGCGCTCGATCCGGCGCGCGAACACTTGCGGGCGCGCCTGGTTGCCGATCCGCAGCGCGTCGCGGAAGCCGCGGGTGGTCACGAGCACGGTGCGCACGCCGCGGCGCTCGAGCAGCGCGTTGGTCGCGACGGTCGTCCCCATGCGCACGCCCGCGACCCGGCGTGGCGTGATCGACTCGCCCGACCGCAACTCGAGCAATCGGCGGATACCCTCGACCGCCGCGTCCTCGTAGTGCGCCGGCGCATCCGAGAGCAGCTTCAGCTCGGCGAGGCGGCCGTCGGGCCGTCGCGCGACGATGTCGGTGAACGTCCCGCCCCGGTCGATCCAGAACTCCCAGCGACTCACCGCCGCGCGCTCGCGCCGGTCCGCGTCATCGTCCCTCGCTTCGGTTC
>JAKBCG010000176.1 GCA_021808035.1 Pseudomonadota bacterium | reverse complement strand
GGAATGTCGGGCGATTTCAGCACGACGAATCGCGCCTGCTGCACCCGGTCGTAATGGACCTGCCCGACGCGTTCGAGCGCGTGCAGCACGTCCTGCGCCGCCTGCTCGCTCTCGGTCATCGACGCCGACTGGGACAGGTCGAGCAACACCGACGCGAGCACCGGACTCTTGTTCTCGAGCGAGACGCCGCCGATCAGGTCGGACGCGTTTTCCCGTTCCGCGAGCCAGCGGGCCGCCTCGTCGGTCGCGCCCCGCCGCGACAGGATGTACACGGACGCGCCGGCGACGTTGTGATCACGGATCGAGTCGGCGTGGATCGACACGAACAGATCGGCGTCGTGCGCGCGTGCCTTGCGCATCCGTTCCCGCAAGGGCACGAAATAGTCGCCGTCCCTCGTCATGTACGCCCGCATCCCGGGTTGGGCATCGATGTCGGCGGCGAGGTCACGGCCGATCGCAAGCACGACGTCCTTCTCGTGGGTGCCGTATATGCCGGTCGCGCCCGGGTCGATGCCGCCGTGGCCGGGATCGACCGCGATCACGACGTCGCGGCCGCGGTGAGGCGCATGGATCACGGTCGCGGGGATCGCGCGCGCCGTCCGACCGGACAGATCGACGACGATGCGATAGCCGTCATGCTCGTTCGGAGGACGCAGGACGCTCTTCGCGGCCGCGGCCGCCCGCAGGTCGAGCACGACCCGCAGGATCCCGCCCGGCCGTTGCGCGTAGCGCACGTCGCGGACGAGACCCGCACCGGCAGGCACCCCCAGCGCGCGCGGACTCATCCGAGTTCGCCGCAGGTCTATCACGACCCGATCCGGATGGCGCAGCAGGAACAGGTCGTGGTCCGTCCGACCGGAGAGATCCAGCACGACCCGGGTCCCGCTCGGACTCGACCATAGACGGATCTGGCGCAATGCGACCGCATGGGCGGGTACCACGCTCGCGACCCACGCGCACAGCAACCAAGGCCATCGGGATGCGGTCCGCCTCATGAGACATTACGTTAACGCCGGTGGAGATCATTTTTCAAGTTAAATTATAAAGATAGGAAGATATTCTCTCATCCGACGCTAAATGTAAGAGCCATCGGGTACCCGCATCCGTACCGCTCTCGAGCGAGGCCCGCCGACCCTCGCCGCGATCGACGAGCCCAATCCAAAGATCCGGTGCCGGCAGCGCACCGGCAGCGCGCTCGGGCCACTCGATCAACAGCACCTGTCCGGCGCCGAGGGACTCGCGCAGACCCAGTTCGGCGATCTCGGCGCCTTCGCGCAAGCGATACAAATCGACGTGCGCGAAGCGGATGCCGCCCGCCCGATGGGTTTCCACGAGTGTGTAGGTCGGACTGCGGACCGCGCCGCGCACGCCGTGGGCGCGCAGGAACGCGCGCGCCAGCGAGGACTTGCCCGCGCCGATCTCGCCCTGCAGGTAGACGACCCGCGCCGAATCACCCGCGCCGGGGAAACCGCGCGCAAGGGCGCCACCGAGTTCGTCGGTCGACGCGGCATCCGGCAGATCGAAGGTCAAACGGGTCATCGTGCGGCATTATACGAACGTGGAATCGCCGACCGCCGCCGACCGCACCGAACTCGTCACCGCGATCAAGCGCTGGAGCGCCGAACTCGGCTTCGCCGCGACCGGGATCGCCGCGATCGATCTCGGCGCCGACGAATCCCGATTCCGCGATTGGCTCGCGGCGGGCTTCGCCGGCGAGATGCGGTACCTCGCCCGCCACGGAACGAAGCGGACCCGACCGGCGGAGCTCGTCCCGGGGACCGTGAGCTGCATCAGCGCCCGCATCGAATACTGGCCGCGCGCCGCCGACGCCACCGCGGTGCTCGCCGAGCCGGATCGCGGTTACGTCTCGCGCTACGCGCTCGGCCGCGACTACCACAAGACGGTGCGTCGACGCCTGCAACGGCTCTGCGACCGGATCGCCGCGACGATCGGTCCATTCGGGTATCGCGCGTTCGCCGACAGCGCCCCGGTGCTCGAGAAGGCGCTCGCCCGCAACGCCGGACTCGGCTGGATCGGCAAGCACACGAACCTGATCAATCGCGACGCCGGCTCGTATTTCTTCCTCGGCGAGATCTACTGCGATCTCGATCTGCCGGCGGACACCCCCGCGAGCGCGCACTGCGGTTCCTGCGAAGCATGCCGGCCCGCCTGCCCGACCGGCGCGATCGTCGCACCCTACCGGCTGGATGCGCGCCGCTGCATCTCGTACCTCACGATCGAGCTGCACGGGGCGATCCCGGTCGAATTGCGCCGCGCGATTGGCAACCGCATCTACGGTTGCGACGACTGCCAGCTCGTCTGTCCGTGGAACAAGTTCGCGCGGCCGACCCGCGAAGCGGATTTCACCCCGCGCGAGGGGCTCGATCGACCGGATCTGGTCGCGCTCCTCGGGTGGAGCGAGCCCGAATTCCGCGCGAAGACCGCGGGCAGCCCGATCCGCCGCCTCGGCCACGAGCGCTGGCTGCGCAACGTCGCGGTCGCGCTCGGCAATGCCCCGCGCACCGCGGCCGTCGAGCGCGCGCTCGCCGCGCGCAGCGACCATCCCCCGGCGCTCGTGCGCGAGCACGTGCGCTGGGCGCTCGGCGAACAAGCATCACGACCGCTCGCTCAACCGGACCCGTAGGTTGTCGACCAGCCGGCAGCCGCCGATCGTCGCCGCGGCGAGCACGATCAACTCGCGGCTGTCGGCGCGTGCCGGCGCGAGGTCGTTCGCCTGCCGGATGCCGAAGTACTCCGGCTGCAGGCCGGCCGCAGCGAGCGACTCGAAGCCCTGTTGTCCGAGCGCGTGGTAATCCCGTTCACCGGCGTCCATGCGCTTCGCGACGCTGCGCAGCGTCGCGTACAGGCGCAGCGCCGTCGTACGCTGCCCGAGCGTCAGCTGCCGGTTCACCGACGCGAACACCAAGCCGTCGTAATCGCGGGCGACCGGACAGGTGAGCAGTTGCAACGGCAGGAACAGGTCGTCGATCAACTGCCGCACCATCACCAACCACTGAAAGTCCCGCTCCCCGATCACGACGAGGTCGGGCTTGACGATGTTCGAGAGCTTCGCGAACACCGTGGTCAGGCCGACGAAGTGCCCGGGGCGATTCGCTCCCTCCAGCACGTTGGCGAGGTGCGGCACCTCGACGACCGGCCCGTTCTCGAGGCCGTACGGGAACAGCTCGTGGATCGGCGGCACGAACATCATGTCCGCGCCGGCCTGCTGCAGCAGGTCCCGGTCCGCGGCCTGCGTGAGGCTCTCCCGACCCGCCGCGTGCGCGAACGTGCTCACGATCACCCGCACAGACGCGTGCGCGCGCGCAGCGGCGATCAGCCGTTCGTGGCCCTTGTGCAGGGTGCCCGCCGTCGGGATCAGTGCGATCTTCTGGCCGAGGTGGCGCCAATGCCGGACCCGGTCGCGGACCGAGGCACTGCGCGTGAGCATTTCCATCGTGCGGTTCGTCAGACGCCGGGCAGCAGCCCGCCTCCGGCAGGGTTGAAGAAATGCCGGCCGCGGCGGATCTTCGCCAGGTGCGCGAACAGCTGCCGATAGTCGGCGTCGCTGCCGACCGGGTCGATGGACGCCACGTTCACGATCAGCAGCGGCGCGGCGTCGTAGTCGTGGAAGAATCGCGCGTACGCCTCGGACAGCCGCTCGAGGTACCCGCGCTCGATGAACTGCTCGTGGCGGATCCCGCGCTTCGCGATCCGGTCGAACAGCACGTCGACCGGCGCCTGCAGGTACACGACCAGGTCGGGCTTCGGCGCATCGACGACCACACGCGAGTAGACCTGTTCGTAGAGCGAGTATTCGGCGTCGTCCAAGGTCACGCGTGCGAACAACCGGTCCTTCTCGAGCAGGTAGTCGGCGATCCGCACCGCGTCGAACAGGTCCGCTTGCCGCAGTTCCTCGATTTGCCGCGCGCGTTGGAACAGGAACGAGAGCTGCGCCTGGAACGCCGCGGCCCGCGGGTTGCGGTAGAAGCGCTCGAGGAACGGGTTCTGGTCGGCCTGCTCGAGGATCAGCTTGCCGTTCATCGACTGCGCCAGCCGGCGTGCGAGGCTCGTCTTGCCGACGCCGATCGGACCCTCGATCGCGATCAACCGGTGCGGGTTCGCGCTCAACTCAGCCACTCGCTTCGTCATCCAGGACGCCGATCCCCTCTGCCCCGACCCTTTCCATCAGATCGCCGACGCGGCCGCATCCCGGGATCACGAGCGTCGGCGCGATATCGGCGAGAGGATACAACACGAAATTGCGCTCGCGAACGCCGGGATGCGGGACCGCAAGACCCGGTTCGGCGATCGGCGAACCCACGATCCAGATCAGGTCGAGGTCGATCACCCGCGGACCCCAACGTTCGGTCCGGCGCCGGCCCATCGCCCGTTCGATCGCGAGCAGATCCTCGAGGAGTTCCCGCGCGCTGCGGGTCGTCAACAGGCCCGCGGCGGCGTTCAGGAACTCCGGCTGGTCCTGCGGACCCATCGGTCGCGAGCGGTAGATCCGCGACCGCGCGACGAGCCGCGACCGATCGAGGGTCGCGAGCCGCTCGAACGCGTCGGCGATTCGCGCGCGAGGATCGTCGAGGTTGCTGCCGAGCGCCACGTACGCCGGCCGCCAGAGCGCGTCGGTCCCCGCGCCGACACGATCGCTCAAGGAGCCGCCGGCGGCGGTCCGGTCCGCGGTCCCCGGCGTCGCCGGCGCCGGCGCGACGACGTGGGCGCGCCGCCCTCCGCGGCCGGCGTCTGCCCGGGGCGCGCCTGCACGCGCTGCAGCCGCTCCTCCTGGGGGAGCGTCTGGATCTCGGTCCACCAGGACGCGATTTCGGGGTCGGCCGCGCCGGCCTGCACCCGCAGCATCAGGAAATCGTAGGCCGCGCGAAAGCGCGGATGGTGCAGCAACCCGAGGCTCTTCACGCCGCTGCGCCGGTTGAAGCGGGGCTGCAGCATCAGCAACTCGCGCATCGGCACCGAGAAACGCCGAGGAATCGCGACCCGGGACTGCTGCGCCCGGAGCACCACGTCGCAGGCCTGAAGCAACTGGGCGACGTCCGGGGCGGGCCCGGCGTTGCGTTCGTTCATCTCCCGCAGCACCGCGCCCCAGAGCAGCAGCGCGAACAGGAAGGTCGGCGTGACCGCCTTGTCCGCGCCGATCCGTTCGTCGGTGTTGCGCAAGCCGAGCTCGAGCATCTGTTCCGCATAAGCGTACGGCGGACGCGCGAACGCCGCCGCCGCGAGGGGAAACAGATGCTCGAACAAGCCGTAGCGGCGCAGCAGCTCATACGATCGCGCGCCGTAACCCGACAAGAAGAGCTTCAAGGTCTCGTCGAAGAGCCGCGCCGGCGGCACGCCGTCGAGCTGCGACGCGAGCCGGGTGACCGGCGCCTCGGTGGCCGGATCGAACGTGAAGTCGAGCTTCGCCGCGAACCGCACCGCCCGCAGCATCCGTACCGGATCCTCGCGATAGCGCGCATCCGGATCGCCGATCAGTCGCAGGCGGCGCGCCGCGACGTCCGCGACGCCGCCGACGAAGTCCCAGACCGAGAAGTCCTCGATGTTGTAGTAGAGCGCGTTCGCGGTGAAATCGCGCCGCCAGACGTCCTCCTCGATCGTCCCGTAGACGTTGTCGCGCAAGATCCGGCCT
>JAKBCG010000175.1 GCA_021808035.1 Pseudomonadota bacterium | reverse complement strand
CGGTCCCGCGCGGCGTGGATGCACGCCGCGAGATTCACCGTCGTGCGGCGTTCCTCGTCCATGATGCCCATCTTCAGCGTATGGCGTGGCAGCCCCACGAGGTCCTCGACGCTCGCGAACAGCCGATCCGCGAACGCGACTTCGTCGGGACCGTGGAGCTTCGGCTTCACGACGTAGATCGAGCCGGTGCGCGAGTTCGGGACGCCGCCGTGGCGGCGCAGGTCGTGGAGTCCGACGAGTCCGGTCACGACGGCGTCGACCAGGGTCTCGGGGGTCGCACGGCCGTCGAGCATCACGATGTCGCTCGTCACGTGGTGGCCGACGTTGCGCGCGAGCATCAGGCTGCGGCCCGGGACGGTGAAATCGTCGCCCGATGGCGCGTGATACCGGCGATCGGCGTTCAGGCGGCGCACGATCCGCTCGCCGCCCTTCGAGAAGTCCGCCTCCAGTGTGCCGCGCATCAGCCCGAGCCAGTTACGCCAGACGAGGAGCTTGTCGTCGATGTCGATGGCGGCGACCGAGTCCTCGAAGTCCTGGATCGTCGTCACCGCCGATTCCAGCAGGACGTCGCTGACGCCGGCCGGATCCGCGCGGCCGACCGGGTGGGTGCGGTCGAACTCGATCTCGACGTGCAGGCCATGGTGCACGAGCAGCACGCCCTGCGGTGCCTCCCGGTCGCCGCGATAGCCGGCGAAAGCGGCCGGTTCACGCAAGGTCCCGAGGGTGCCGTCCGGGAAGCGCACTTCGAGCCCGCCGGCACCGACCCGGTATCCGCACCCACTGCGGTGCGAGCCTCGCGCGAGCGCGAAGTGCCGATCGAGGAAATCGCGTACGAACACGATCACGCGATCCCCGCGGACGGGATTGTAGCGGCCGGTGCGGGCGGCCCCGCCGTCCTCGGCGATCGCATCGGTGCCGTACAGCGCGTCGTAGAGCGAGCCCCAGCGGGCATTCGCGGCGTTCAACGCGTAGCGCGCATTGTTCACCGGCACGACCAGCTGGGGGCCCGCGGTCGTCGCGATCTCGGGGTCGACGTTCGCGGTGGCGACCCGAAACGGCGCGGGCTCGGGCGTCAAATAGCCGATCTCGCGGAGGAAGGTCTCGTACGCGGTCCGGTCGAATCGCGCGTCGGGGTGGCGGCGGTGCCAGTCGTCGATCCGCGCCTGCAGGTCGTCGCGTCGCTTCAGCAGCGCCTCGTTCTGCGGCGTGAGCTCGGCGATCATCGCGGCGAACCGGGGCCAGAACGCGCGCTCGTCGACCCCGCTGTCGGGAATGACCTCTCGGTCGAGGAATTCGTGCAGCCGCCGGTGCACGGCGACGCGGTCGAGACGAACGAAGTCGTTCACGCGGGCGGTCCTATCGAGGCTTTCCGCCCGCGAGTGTACTGGTTCGGGCGCGGGCTGGCCAATTCCGGCCCGCGCGCGAGATCGAGATCGAGCGGCCCGAGGCGACCGAAGTGGATAGGGTTGTCGACCGGCAATTCCGTTCGATCGCGCTACGCGACGTCAAAAACGATAGGAGCCTCGCACGTAGTAGTACCCGCCGTTGATTCCGAACGGGGAGAACATAGGGTATTGGAACACCCCGAGCGTATCGCCGTACTTGAAGTTGTCGTAATGCGCGAGCAGCGTCGAGTTGGTTTTGTCCGGATATCGGTCGAATGCGTTGAGCGCACCGGCGCTCAGGGTGAAGCGACGCGTCAGTAGATAACTCACGTCGAGGTTCGTGATCGGCGCGACGCCGATCGTCGTGCGATAGTAGATCGGCGTATTCGACGGATTGTCACCGTTGTCGCTCGCCCACTCGGCGCTGCTGCCATAGACCTGCTCCTCGATGTTGACCGCGAGCTTGCCGACCGTCCACAGCGCCTCAAGGTCGAGGACGTAATGGGGGCTCGCCGTGGTCAGGTCCGACAGCGCCGTCGCGTCGTAGAGCGCGAGCGTGGATGGTTGTCCGACGGACCCGGCGAGCGTCGCCGGTGTCGGCGGGATCCTCGTGATGTGGGTTTGATTCCAGGTTGCGCCGACCGACCAATCGACGTGACCGAAGCGATAGTCCGCGGGAAAATGGAAGGAAAGGTCGGCGCCCCGCGTGCTGGTGTCGATCCCGTTCGTGAACAACGTAATACCGGTCGTTCCGGTCGCCAGCACCGAGGGATCCAGCTGATTCCCGTTGGCGGCGATCGCCGCATCGATGGCGGGCGCCGCGTACTGAGGAACGCCGTTGAGCGTGCCGTACAGATTGCCGGTCGCGACGACGCGATTGGTGATGTTGATCTGATAGAGATCGAGCGTCGCGATGACGCCCGGCGACGGTCTCCAAACGAGTCCGGCACTGAAGTTCACCGAGTGCTCGGCTTGCAGGCCGTTGCCGAGGCCGATCAGTTTCCCACCCGCCGAGTCTGGCGGCAGCTGCACGAAAGCACTCGTCGGCGTGACGTTCGTCGACGAGTAGTACTCCTCGGCGAGCGTCGGAGCCCGGAAGCCGCTGCTGACAGTCGCGCGGACCGCGAACCGAGGCGTGAGATCGTAGCGGGCCGTCAGTTTGCCGACGGTCGTACTGCCGAAGTCGCTGTAATGCTCGTAGCGGCCGGCCGCGTCGATGCGCAGGGAACCGGTGGGTTGCGCGGCCAGATCGACATAGATTGCGTCGTTGTTTCGACGATGCGAGCCGGCGTCGGTCGGCGTGAAGCCCGGGTAAGACTGCGCCCCCCCGTCCAGGTACGAGATCGGAATGCCGGCGCCGACCGCGTAGCCGTCCCGCCGGGTCTCGAGGCCCCAGGCGAGGTTCACCGGGCCGGCGAGCCCTGCGTCGAAATCCCGGCGGACGTCGAGATTCGAGGTCCACTGCGTGGTTCGCAGGAAGCCGTCGTAATAATCGAGAGGCGTCGGGTTGCCGGTGCTCGCATACAGGCCCGCATTGGCGGAATTGAGCGTGTAGACGTCGAACTGGTCGCGCCCGTACGTGGTGCTCAAATCCCAGTCCCATTGATCGATGCGACCCTGGAATCCCACGGTCCCGGAAAAATCAGACTCCCGGCTCGCTTCCAGGGGATCGAATCCGAATGGGAATGGATAAGTCGTCAGCCCGGTCGCCGGATTGGTATAGGCGACCTTGCTCGGCAAGCGATACTTTTGATACGACTGCGCGTTCTTGGTGCCGTAGGTCCCAAATGCATAGAATTCGATGCGGTTGCGAAATCGAAATCCGGAGTTGAATTCGAAGAGTTTCGTTTCGTATTGTCCGTCGCCTTCCTCGGCGCCAAGATACGGATAGCCGCTCACTTCGGCCATGTCCGAATTCGGGTAGGTCGTGAGGTTCGCCGGATTCACGACACGCTCGTCGACCGCGCTTCGATTGCTCGCGCCGTGATGGTGAACCTCGGCGGTGAGGTCGAGATAGCCCCCCGGCACCGGCTCGAACCCCGCGTCCGCGGCGACGTCGCCGGTCACCCCACCGCCATCCATGTACCCGCCGTACGTACCGGAGATCGATCCGCCCTTGGCATTCTTCTTCAGGATGATGTTGATCACGCCGGCGATCGCGTCACTGCCGTATTGAGCGGCCGCTCCGTCGGTGAGCACTTCGATGTGATCGATCGCCGCGATCGGGATGAAATTCAGATCCGTCCCGGCACAGCCCTGGAACGGTCCGCTGTCAACCTCGATATTGGCCGTCGTATGACGCCGTTTGCCGTTGACGAGTACCAACACGTCGTTGCAACTCAGCCCTCGCAGCCGGGCCTGCAAGGTTTGTCCGGCCATGTCATTGCCGAACGCCTGAGCCGTAAATGACGGCACGGTCTGGGCGAGCGCCGCCAATAGGTCGGGATTGCCTGCGACCGTCTTCAGTTCGGCCGCGCTCAGGAGTTGGACGGGAGCCGCGCTGCTCGCGGCCGTGATGCCCGATTCCCGCGACCCGGTCACGATGATTTGATCGAGTGCGCTCGTGTCCGTCGCCGGGGACATCGATGGCGTTGTTTCATCCGACGCAGCGCTCGCCGCCGCTGTCAGCGCACCGAGGCCGAGAAGGAGCATCGTGGACAATGCCGATCGTATTCGATTTCTCACCGGCGCGGGCTCCCGAGTCGTGATTCGTTGGTGATACAACGGGTACCGGCCTCGACTCGTCCTGACGGGGGACGAGTCCAGGATCGAATCCATTCGTTATATATCAATGAATATTACGAACCGCGCGCCGGCAGGTCAAGTGGACGAGCAGGAAAGAGGTCAAGGACCCTGTTTCCAAACCTGCCGGTTTCGGGGGGCAGCCGAGCGCACGCAGCATCGTGTCGACGGTGTCGGCGAACGAGCGCAAACGGGGGTGGTCAGCCCGCGTCCGCGGGCCAGACCTGGATCGCGCCCGGATCGAGGTCGAAGCGCACTTCGTCGCCGGGTGCGTGGCCCGACCCGGCATCCGCGATGCGGACGCGGACTTCGCCGAGGCGGACGGCGAGTTCGCGCAGCAAGCCGTGCTCGGCGGTCGTCTCGACGATCGCGCGGTAAACGCCGGCGGGGTGCGGATGCGCGTGGGCCGGCGCAAAATGCCAGCCGACCCTTTCGCCGGACCGCAGCGGCGGACCCGCGA
This sequence comes from Pseudomonadota bacterium, assembly GCA_021808035.1. Lineage (GTDB taxonomy): Bacteria > Pseudomonadota > Gammaproteobacteria > Steroidobacterales > Steroidobacteraceae > Bog-1198. Next base: position 1,063 of record JAKBCG010000175.1, on the reverse strand, counting down.
CCCGGATCCGGGTGCCGTCGCCGACGTCGATCGCATCGGCGCCCGCGGCGACCCCGGCGGCGACGTTGTCCGCCCCGAGGAGACGGGCGACCGACTCGCTCGCCGGCCGGCGGAACACCTGCGTGCAGGGGCCGGTCTGCAGCGGGTGCCCCGAGTCGAGCACGAGGATCTCGTCGGCGAGCAGTGCCGCTTCCGCCGGGTCGTGGGTCACGAGCACGGTCGTCGCGTCGATGCGCGCCTGCAACTCGCGCAGCTCCCGTCGCAGTCGCGCCCGCAGCGGCGCATCGAGTGCCGAGAACGGCTCGTCGAGCAACAGGAGCGCGGCCGGGCGTGACAGCGCGCGAGCGAGCGCGACGCGCTGGCGCTGTCCGATGGACAGCTCGGCCGGAAACCGGCTCTCGAGGCCCTGCAAGCCGAGATCGGCGATCCAGTAGTCGGCGTCGCGGGCGTCGACGCCGCGCGCGAATCGCAGCTGGTCGGCGACGCGAAGGTGCGGCATCAAGCCGTAGCTCTGCGGGACATAGGCGATGCCGCGATCGGCCGCGTCGAGCCCGCTCAAATCGTGCGCGCCGAGCCGTACCGTCGCGGGGCTGCCCGGCTCGATCCCCGCGATCATCTTGAGGCTCAGGGACTTCCCCGAACCCGACGGTCCCAGGATCGCCAGTCGGCGAGACCTCGGTGTCCACGCAAGCCGAAGCCGGAACTCACCCATCGTGCGCGCGAGGTCGATCGAGAGCGCATCCGTGGCGCCGGCCGGCGCCGGCCGGGCGGGGCGCGCCGACGGGGTCGCCGCTCGCTCGTCGCGAGCCTGACGCGCGCGCCGCGGACGGTGCGGGCTCGCGCGGGACTGCGCGCCGGCGAGACCGGCGCCGACCATCACCGTCAACGCGAGCGCCAGGGTCGGCAGCAGGATCGGCAGCATCGCCGGCAGCCCGCGCGCGCCGAACGCGACGTAGCTGTAGACCGGCAGCGAATACGGATGGTACGCGACCATCATGGTCGCGCCGAATTCGCCGAACGCGCGGAGCCATGCGAGCAACAGTCCCGCGAGCAGGCCGTAGCG
>JAKBCG010000174.1 GCA_021808035.1 Pseudomonadota bacterium | reverse complement strand
GCATGTTCGAGCCGCGTCCCGAGATCAGGATCAGCACCGAGCAGGGAACGTTCATGCGACCACGACGCCGCGGTCGCCGGCGCACACCTCGCCGATCACGAACGCGGTCTCGTCGGCGCGGCGCAGCGCATCGAGTGCCGGGTCGACGTCGCCGGGGGCCACGTGCACCGTCATGCCGATGCCGCAGTTGAACACCCGCAGCATCTCTGCGTCAGCGACCCCGCCCTCAGTCTGCAGCCAGTCGAACAACGGATCTCGGGGCCAGGCCGCGCGTCGCAGCCGCACCTCGAGTCCGTCCGGAATCACGCGCGGCAGGTTCTCGACGAGGCCGCCGCCGGTCACGTGCGCGATTCCGTGCACCGGCACCCGCCGCAGCAACTCGAGCACCGCCTTCACGTAGATCCGGGTCGGCGTCAGCAAGCGGTCGATCAGCGGCACTCCGCCGACCAGGGCCCCGGGATCGGTGCCGCTGCGTTCCAGGATCCGCCGGATCAGCGAGTACCCGTTCGAGTGCGCGCCGGACGAGGCGAGTCCGACGATGACGTCGCCGGCGCGGGTCGCCGAGCCGTCGATCAGCGCGTCCTTCTCGGCGACCCCGACGCAGAAGCCGGCGAGATCGTAGTCCGCGCCGTGGTACATGCCCGGCATCTCCGCGGTCTCGCCGCCGACGAGCGCGCAGCCGGCCTGGACGCAGCCCTCCGCGATCCCGGCGATCACGCGCTCGCCGGTCGCGACGTCGAGCTTGCCGCTGGCGTAGTAGTCGAGGAAGAACAGGGGCTCGGCACCTTGGACGACCACGTCGTTCGCGCACATCGCGACCAGATCGATTCCGACGGTGTCCGGGCGCGCGAAGTCGATCGCCAGGCGCAACTTCGTGCCGACCCCGTCGGTGCCCGACACCAGCACGGGCCGGCGGTAGCGGTCGACCGGTACCTCGACCAGCGCCCCGAAGCCGCCGATGCCGCCGAGCACCTCGCGGCGCATCGTCCGGCGCACGTGCGGCTTGATGCGGTCGACGAGCGCGTCGCCCGCGTCGATGTCGACACCGGCGGCGCGGTAGGTCAGGGGCGTTGGATCGTTCATCGGCATTCCTGGCGCATTTTGAGGACCCGCCGAGGCGGCGGAGCCGGTGGGCTGTGGTATTTTACACCACGGTCAGGCCCGTGCTCGGCGATCGGCAAATGACGAAACTTCGAAAATCCGCATCCCCGTTCGGCTGGCGCGCATGGCTCGCGCTGCTCGGTCTCGTCGCCGTTCTGGGCCCGGCACCGTCGACGCGCGCGGATCAGCGTCTCGATCTCTACCAGGTCGCGATTCCGGTTCCCGACCGCTCGGACGCGAGCCGCGACGCCGGGTTCCAGAACGCGATGCGCGTCGTGCTCGTGCGCGTGACCGGACGGCCCGGCGCCGGGAGCGACCCGGCGTACGCGCCGCTCGTCGTGTCCGCGAGCCGCTACGTGCAGCAGTACCGCTACGCGGTCGACGGCCGGCTCGTCGTCGGCTTCGACGGCGGTGCGATCGAACGGTGGCTCGCCGGCGTCGGCGCGCCGATCTGGGGTCGAACCCGACCGGTCACGCTCGTGCTGTTGAGCGTTCCGGGCGCCGCGGCCGGGGCTGCGACGATGGTCACGCGCGACGCGACCTCGGACTTGAAGAGCGCGATCGACGCACAGGCGGCGCTGCGCGGGATCGAACTGCGCTGGCCGACCGAGCAGCAACTTCAGGCGGACGGGCTCACCGGCGCGAGCGCGCTCCCGGCCGATCCGCGCGCCTTGCTCGCCGACGCGACCCGCGCGGGCGCCGACGCGCTGCTCGTCGGACATGCGACCGACGGCAGCGCGAGCGCCTCGGTGCAGTGGTTGTTCGAGTACCAGAACGCAGTCGAGACGGCGACCGGTCTGGCCGCCGGGGTCGACCGCGCGGCCGACGCGTATGCGTCGATCTACGCGGTCAACGGCGCGACCGTGCCGGTCGAGGTCGCGGTCGACGGCGTCCGTACGCTCGCCGACTACGCCCGCGTGCAGCACCTGTTCGCGTCGACGACCTCGGTGTCGCGGGCCGCGGTGCTCGCGGTTCACGGTGACACGGTGCGCTGGCGCCTGCTCGTGCGGGGCGGCGCCGGTCCATTGGTGCGACTGCTCTCGCTGGACGGCTCGTTGCAGCCGGCGGCGCAACCGGGCGTCGGCGGCGAGTTGCGTTACCGCTTGCGTCCGTGATCGACGCGGGGCTCGCGTGAGCGCGTGGCTTCGCCAGCTGCCGAACTCGATCAGTGCGTTCCGGATCGCGCTGGTGGTGCCGATCGGCATCGCGATCGCGCACCGAACCTGGCCGATCGCGATCGGGCTGATCGTCATCGCGACCGCGTCGGACGGCCTGGACGGCTTCCTCGCGAAGCGCTTCGGATGGCAGACCCCGCTCGGCGCGCTGCTCGATCCGGCGGCCGACAAGCTCTTGGTCGCGACGGTGTTCGTCACGCTCGCGGTGCAGGGCGGCGTGCCGCTGTGGTTGATGGCGGCCGCGGTCGGGCGGGACCTGGTGATCGTCACGGGCGCGCTCGCCTACCGGCTGCGGTTCGGCCCGCTGCGCGTTCGCCCGCGCGCGGTCAGCAAATTGAACACCCTATGCCAGCTCGGCTTCGTGCTCTGCGTCGTCGTGCGCCGCGAGATCGGATGGCCGCCCGCGTGGGCCGAGATCACGCTCGGCGCGACGACCCTGGTCACGACGACGGTGAGCGGCATCGATTACGTGCTCACCTACGGACGGGCGGCCCGCGAGGCGGCGCGCGCCGAGGCGGTCGAATGAGGCAGCTCGCGCTCGGGATCGGCTTGCGCGACGAGGCGACGTTCCAGAACTTCGTGATCGGCGCGAACGCCGAGCCGGTCGCGACGGTACGCGCGGGCGCTGCCGCGTCGGTCTGGCTCTGGGGTCCCTCGAGCGTGGGCAAGACGCACCTGTTGCAGGCCGCGTGCGCCGAGGTGGGTGCTCCGGCGGCCTATCTGTCCCTCGGTTCCGGCGAGCCCCTGCCCCCGGAAGCGCTCACGGGCTTCGAGCGCTCACGGCTCGTGTGCATCGACGAGGTCGACGCGGTCGCCGGCGACGTTCGCTGGGAACGGGCGTTGTTCGCGCTGTTCAATGCGTGCGTGGACCTCGGCACGAGGATGGTCTTCGCGGCACGCGTGGCGCCGCGCACTCCGGCCTGGGCGCTCGAGGACTGGCGCTCGCGCGCGGCGGCGAGCGTGGTCTATCAGCTGCGCGAACTCGACGAGACGGGACGGATCGAGGCCCTGCGGCGGCGGGCCGCGCGGCGTGGGATCGAACTGCCCGAGGAGACGGTGGACTACCTGATGCGCCGCCAGGCTCGCGACCTGGGGTCGCTCCTCGCGCTGCTCGACGCGCTGGACCAGGCCTCGCTCGCCGCGCAGCGGCGCTTGACTGTGCCGTTCATACGCGCGGCGCTCGAGAGAATCGCAGGTACGCGATCATAGCGCAGAACCACGCGAACACCAGCAGCAGGCTCACGCCCGCGACCCAGCGCGCCGCCGGGTTCGCGAGCAGTTCGGTCAACGCGAAAACCAGATACGCGATCGAGAACAAGGTCGCCCACGCGTAGGTGTAGCGACGGCCGGCCGCGAGACCGGGGAGCGGCGCGAGCAGCGGCAGCGCGGCGAGGGCGCACAGCCACCCCGGGTAGCCGGCGATCGGCCACGAGAGCAGGCTCGCGGCGACCGCCGCCCACGCGATGAGCGCGATCGTGCGCGCGCGGTGCGCCATGCGGGTCGGCTCACGCATCGCGGCACAAACGCGCGGCGAGTCCCGCGACGCGCGCACCCAGCGCACGGGCGAGGTCGCGTTCCGCGTCGGCGAGGTCGGCGCGCCCCGATGCGCCTGCGACGTGGCTCGCGCCGTAGGGCGTGCCGCCCGCCTGGGTCGCGCCGAGCGCCGCCTCGGAGAACGGCAGGCCGACGAGGAACATGCCGTGGTGGAGCAGCGGAAGCATCATCGTGAGCAGCGTCGACTCCTGCCCGCCGTGCATCGTCTGCGTCGAGGTGAACACGCCCGCCGGCTTGCCGACCAGCGCGCCCGAGAGCCATAGCGCGCTCGTGCCGTCGAGGAAGTATTTCAGCGGCGCGGCCATGTTGCCGAATCGGGTGGGGCTGCCGAGCACGAGACCCGCGCACTCGGCGAGGTCGTCGTGGGTCGCATACGGGGGACCCGATGCCGGCACGGCCGGCGCCGGCGCCTCGACCGTCGCGCTGACCGGCGGCACGGTGCGCAGTTTCGCGCGCATCCCCGTCACGCTCTCGACGCCGTGGCATACGTGCCGCGCAAGCGCCGCGGTGCTCCCTTGGCGTGAATAATACAAAACCAATATGTCGTGCATCACTGTCTCTCGAGGTTCGATCGTGGTCATGATCATCGGCTGCGGCGCCGGCGCAACGGAACGCGCCTGGCGTCGGCGCGGTGCGCTCGCGCGGGCGGTTTGACGCGTTTCGCGGCTGTTGCTAGTGTCGCCTCCATCCTATGCGGAGGCATGTCGTAGCGCTGCTGATCATTGCCGGGCTCGCGGGGTGCCAGAGCGCCCCGGTGCAGGAGATGAGCGACGCGCGGCAGGCGATCGAGGCCGCCCGGGTCGCCGGCGCCGAGCAGCGCGCGCCCGCCGACCTGGAGGCCGCTCAGGCGGACATCGCGAACGCCGAGCGCCACCTCGAAGCCCAGGAATATGCCCGCGCCCGCTACGCGGCGCTCGCGGCGAAGCGCCGCGCGGCGAGGGCCCTGGCCGTGGCGAGCGAGTCCGCGCCGCCGTAGATCGTACCTCGCCCGCGCCCTTCGGCACCGTGTCGTGAGCGCGGCCGGGCGTCGCGCCCCGGGCTCAGAAACGCCAGTCGCGCTGCCAGTCCGACAGCACGAGCGCGGGATACCCGATGTGGCCATCGCTGCCATTGTAGCGCTCGAGCGCCCGGATCCAGTCGTGATCCTCCTCGCGCAGGTAGTGGCGCAGGATCCGGCAGCCGATCCGGATGTTCGCGCCGACCCGGACGAGCCGGTTCGGGACGCCGAGCCGCTGCGGCCAGAACGGCATCACCTGCATCATCCCGACGGCGCCGACCTTCGACACCGCATATTGATCGAAACGGCTCTCGACCGCGATCAGCGCGAGCACGAGTCCCGGCGGCAGTGGCAGGCGCGGATCGCGGCGCGCCTCGCAATAGACGTCGTCGAGGATCTTGATCCGCTGCGCGTAGGAGCGCACGTAGGGCCGCAGCCGCGGTTCCATGCTCTGGTGCCAGACCTGCGCGGAGAACGCATCCGGGTAGCATTCCTGCGCTCCCGCGATCCGGTGCAGCAGGTTCACGAGCGACGGCGCGCGCGGCGCCTGGGCGCGGGCGCCGGCGAGCATCGCGAACCCGGCGCAGGCGAGCGCCCGGGTCGCGAGCGTGCTGCGTCGGCCGGGTCGCACCGGCACCCGGGTTACCCCGCGGACCTCGCACGGACGTGGTCGACAAAGACTGCGAGCGCGACGTCCGTCGAAGCGGCGTCGCGCCGGTGACGGTATTCGGCGGTGCCGTTCGCGAGACCCCGATCGCCGAGCACGACACGATGGGGGATTCCGAGCAGTTCCGAGTCGGCGAACTTGACCCCCGGGCGCGCGTCGCGGTCGTCGAGCAGCACGTCGATGCCCGCGGCCTCGAA
>JAKBCG010000173.1 GCA_021808035.1 Pseudomonadota bacterium | reverse complement strand
ATCCGGCGGTCGACCCGTTCGACCGCGAAGCGCGCTTCGTGGACGAGGTGCTCGCGCCGCTCGCCGAACGTTTCGCATCGCTGCGCATCGTGATGGAGCACATCACCACCCGGCGCGCGATCGAGTTCGTCCGCTCGGCACGCGACGGCGTCGCGGCGACGATCACACCGCAACACCTGTTGCACAACCGCGGCGCGATGTTCGCCGGCGGCTTGCGGCCACACTACTACTGCCTGCCGGTGCTGAAGCGCGAAGAGGACCGGCGGGCGCTGGTCGAGGCGGCGACCGGCGGCGAGCCGCGGTTCTTCCTCGGCACCGACAGCGCTCCGCACGAACGCGCCACGAAGGAAGGTGACTGCGGCTGCGCGGGCATGTTCACCGCACACGCGGCGATCGAGCTCTATGCGGAGGTATTCGAGACCGCGGGCCGGCTCGATCGCCTCGCCGGCTTCGCGAGCCGCTTCGGCGCGGCGTTCTACGGGCTCGCGCCGCACCGCGAGACCCTGACCCTCGTCGCGGAGCCGTGGACGGTGCCCGCGAGCTACCCGTTCGGCGACGGCCGGCTGGTGCCGTATCGGGCGGGCGCGACGGTCCGCTGGCGGGTCGACGCGGAGCGCGGCGCATGATCGCGCCGGCGCCGGTGACGATGGCGACCCGATTCCGCGGATTCCTGCCGGTCGTCGTCGACGTCGAGACCGGCGGATTCAATGCACGGACCGACGCGCTGCTCGAGATCGCCGCGGTGCTGATCGAGATGCGTGCGGACGGTTCGCTCGCGCGGGGCGAGACGTACCGATACCACGTGCAGCCATTCGAGGGCGCGAACCTCGAACCGGCCTCGCTCGCGGTGAACGGGATCGATCCGTACCATCCGCTGCGTCCCGCGATCCCCGAGGGCGATGCGCTGCAGCGGATCTTCCAGCAGGTCCGCAACGCGGTCCGCGCGGCCGAGTGCACCCGCGCGGTGCTGGTCGGCCACAATGCGTTCTTCGACCTGAACTTCCTGAACGCCGCGGTCGAGCGCGCGCAGATCAAGCGCAACCCCTTCCACCCGTTCTCGAGTTTCGACACCGCGACTCTCGGCGGAGTCGCCTACGGTCAGACGGTGCTGATGCGCGCGACGCTCGCCGCCGGATTCGACTGGGACGCGTCCGCGGCGCACTCCGCCGCATACGACGCCGAGCGCACCGCGGAACTGTTCTGCGCGGTCTGCAACCAGTTCCAGGGGGTCTACGAGGCGAGCCGCCGCCGGCTCGCCTCGATGGGTCCGCTGCCTCGCCCGGACGAGGATCCAGCGGGCGACTGACCCGCGCCGGCCGACGCCGTCAGGCGGCGACCGCTCCCGCCTCCGACAGGAGCTTCTGGAGCTCGCCGGAACGGTACATTTCGAGCGTGATGTCGCAGCCGCCGACCAGCTCGCCGTTCACGTAGAGCTGCGGAAACGTCGGCCAGTTCGAGTACGTCTTCAGCGTCTCGCGAACCTCAGGATCCTCGAAGATGTTGAAATGCGTGAATTTCGCGTTGCAGGCCCGCAGCGCACCGACCGTCTGCGCCGAGAAACCGCACTGCGGGAAATCCGGGGTTCCCTTCATGTACAGCACGACCGGCGCCGAGGCCAGTTGAGTCTTGATGCGATCGATGGCGTTCATGGGCATTCTCCAGGGGTGGACGGTTGAGGCTCGATCGTTGAATTATCGGGGTCCGTCCCCTATTCTTCCAGCCCTTCGATGAACAGCGCTCCCACAGAGTCCGGGCCACCGATCGACGCGACCCTGCTCGCGGCCGCGCGGCCGGGGAGCCTCCCGCCGCCGCCCGCGGACCTCGACGCGCAGGTTGCCCGGGCGCTCGAAGAAGACCTCGGCGCCGGGGATCTGACCGCCGCCCTGATCCCGCCGGGGCGACGCGGCCATGCGAGCGTGATCGCACGCGAGGCCGCGGTGATCTGCGGCCGACCCTGGGTCGACGCGTGCTTCGCCGCGCTCGACCCCCGGGTGCGGATCGACTGGCGGGTCGAGGAAGGCGCGCTCGTCGAGCGCGGGCAGACGCTGCTCGAGATCACCGGCGCCGCGCGGGCGCTGCTGAGCGGTGAACGCACCGCGCTGAATTTCCTGCAACTGCTGTCGGCGACCGCGACCGCCGCTCGCCGCCATGCCGCGCTCGTGCTCGGCACCGGCTGCACCGTGCTCGACACTCGCAAGACGATCCCCGGGCTGCGGACCGCGCAGAAGTACGCGGTCCGCGTCGGCGGGGCGCGCAACCATCGGCTCGGCCTCTACGACGCGATCCTGATCAAGGAAAACCACATCGTCGCCGCCGGCGGCATCAGCGCCGCGGTCTCGCTCGCGCGCGCCGCGGCGCGCGGCGCACCGGTCGAGGTCGAGGTGGAATCGCTCGAGGAACTGCGCGAGGCGATCGCGGCCGGCGCGGACACGGTGCTGCTCGACGACTTCACGATCCCGCAGATGCGCGACGCCGTCGCGCTCAACCGCGCGGCGGCGCGGCCGCTCGCGCTCGAGGCTTCCGGCGGGGTCGGCGAGCGCGACATCCGCGCGATCGCGGAGACCGGCGTCGACTTCGTGTCGGTCGGCTCCATCACGAAGCACGTGCGTGCGGTCGACCTGTCGATGCGTTTCGCCTGGAGCGACTGAGCCGCCCGGGCTCCCGAGCGTCAGACCCCTTTCGCGGCGGCGGCCATCACGATGCGCTGCGGCTGGGAGATGCCGTAGCCCTGCGCGTAATCGACTCCGATCTCGCGCAGCTTGTCGATGATCGCGGTGTTCTCGGCGAACTCCGCGATCGTGCGCTTATCGGTCAGATGCCCGATCTGGTTGATCGAGCGCACCATCTCGCAATCGATGTCGCTGTGCAGGATCTCCTTCACGAATGCGCCGTCGATCTTCAGGAAGTCGACCGGGAAGTGTTTCAAGTAGCCGAACGACGACAGTCCCGATCCGAAGTCGTCGAGCGCGAACTTGCAACCGAGCTCCTTCAGCGACTGAATGAAGCGGTTCGCCTGCGCGAAGCTCGCGATCGCCGCGGTCTCGGTGATCTCGAAGCAGATCCGCGTCGCGTCGAGGCCGCTGCGCGTCAGCTGATCGATCACGAAGGGCAGGAACTTGTCGTCGCCGAGCGACAGGCCCGACAGGTTGATCGAGCACATCGCGAGCTTCTCGCGCTCGTCGGCGTCCGAGACCAGCCAGCGGAAGGCGTTCTCGATGACCCAGCGGTCGATGTTCGGCGTGAGACCGTAGTGCTCCGCCGCGGTCATGAAGTTGTCGGGCGTGACGATCTTGCCGCTCTCGTCCCGCATGCGCAGGAGCAGCTCGAAGTGCGCGCCCTTCTCCTCGTGCCGCAGCGGCAGGATCGTCTGGCGGAACAGCTCGAAGCGGTCCTCCTCCAGCGCGGTGCTGATCCGCGCGGCCCACTGCATCTCGCGGCGCCGGCGCATCAGATCGAGGTCGTTCTCCTCGAAGCTGTGCACGCGGTTGCGACCCGCCTGCTTCGCGGCCTGGCAGGCGTTGTCGGCCGCGCTCAACACCGACGCGACGTCGGTGTTCTCGGCCGCGATCGGCACGACGCCGATGCTCGCGCCGAGGCGGAACGTGCGTTCCTCCCAGGTGAACTTGAAGTTGCGCACCGCCTCGCGCAGCGTCTCCGCCATCCGCATCGCCTCGTCGAGGGTGCAGTTCTCGAGCAGGATCGCGAACTCGTCGCCGCCGAGCCGCGCGAGGGTGTCCCGCCAGCGCACCTTCGACTTGAGCAGGCCGCCCACCTGGCCGAGCAGCGCGTCGCCCGCGCTGTGACCGCAGGTGTCGTTCACTATCTTGAACTGGTCGAGGTCGAGGTAGCACAGCGCGTAGGAGGTCTCCCGGGCCTTCGCGCTCTTCAGCGCGCGCTCCATCCGGTGCTCGAACTCGCGGCGGTTCACGAGCCCGGTGAGCACGTCATGGCTCGCGTGGTAGGACAGGCGCCGGTTGAGCTCGCGCGCCTCGCTGACGTCGTGGAACACCAGCACGCCGCCAGCGACCGCGCCGCTTCCGTCGCGGATCGGCGAGGCGGTGCTCTCGATGTAGATCTCGTTGCCGTCGCGCCGGATCAGCAGCATCGGCCGCACCGACTTGATCGAACGCGTCCGCCGGATCGCCACGCTCAGCGGATTCTCGAGCGGCTCGCAGGTCTCCTCGTGGAACGCGCGGAACACCTCCTCGATCGGACGCCCCTGGGTGTCCTCGAGACGCCAGCCGGTGAGCTGTTCGGCGACCGGATTGACGTAATCGATCACGCCCTTCGAGTCCGTCGTGATCACGCCGTCGCCGATGCTCTGCAGCGTGATCTGCGCGCTCTCCTTCTCGCGGAACAGCGCCTCTTCGTAGAGCTTGCGCTCGGTGATGTCGAGTTCGACGCCGACCAGGCGCAGCAGCCGGCCCTTGTCGTCGACCTTGGCCTTGGCGCGGCTGATCACCCAGCGCCACTCGCCGGTGGAATGCCGCATCCGGTGCATGCTCTCGAACATCGCGGTCTTGCCGGCGACGTGGTCGCGGATCGCGGCCTGCACGCGCGACATGTCCTCCGTGTGCACCAGCGTGCGCCAGTCGGGCGCCTGGCCGACCCGGGACTCGTCGTAGCCCAGCATCGCCTTCCAGCGCGGCGACAGGTACACGCGATTGTTCAAGGTGTCGAAATCCCACAAGCCGTCGTTCGCGCTGTGCATCGCGAGTTCGTTGCGCTCGCTGAGATCGGCGAGACGCGCCTGGATCGCGAGCCGCTCGAGACCGCTCGCGAGGCTCGAGCCGACGAGCTTCAGCATCAGGTGCATCTGCACGTCCCACTGCTCACGCGGCCGCGCACCGGCGATTCCGAGCACGCCGGCGGGCCGGTTCTCGATGAAATACGCGATCGTGAGCACCGCGCCGATCCCGAGCCCGCACCAGGCCGACGCGTCGGTCGCTTGCTCGCCACGCGCCCGGCCGGTATCGCGCAGCTCCGAGATCCGCAGCGGCGCGAAGCGCGATCGCAGCCAGGGCATCGAGTCGAGGCTGCGACCCCGCAACTGCTCGGGGGTGCCCACGGTCATCGGGTTGCACGCGGCGCACACGTCGGTGAAGGTGCCCGTCTCGGCGTCGACGGCGGCGTGGAACGCGGCATCGGACTGGGTCGCGTCGCGCAGCAATTCGAGGTTCGCGGCGAGCCGCTCGGCGACCGTGCCCGCGGTCATCGACTGGAAATCGACGGCGATCTTGATGCAGATCACGTCGAGGCCGACCGGCGGCGCGCCGCCGCGTCGCGGCCAGACGTGCGGCGAGAGGATGTCCGACGCGGTGAAATCGGGGGACCGCGGTTCGTTCGGAGCTATCGCCATGGGCCGAGCGCCACCTTCAGTGTCCGGAATCCTTCGGATTGCGCAGGAAGTCTGCCATTTCGAATCGACCGGTGACCGAACGCGTCACACAGTTCCTGAGTTCTCCCGATTCAGGATTTATGGCGCAATTCTCGCATAACTTCTCAGAAATACAAGCTAAGATTTTGTATTCAGGAAGGATTCGTCATTTCAATCCCCGAGCTCCGCCTCGCCGGGCAGTCGCGCGGTCGTCACCTGCAAGGTTCCGGCCGAAACCGCACCGGTAAGGTCGACCGTCGACCCACCCGCCGCCGCGGAAAAGAACTCCGCGCTGCTGATCGAGGACTCGTCGCTGCCTTCGTATTGCGTCGCGCTGCTCGTGAGCGCCGCGACCCC
>JAKBCG010000172.1 GCA_021808035.1 Pseudomonadota bacterium | reverse complement strand
CCGCCGGATTGCACCGACCGGCGAACGCGGACGTGCAGATCGGCGTCGGCGTCGCGCTGCCCGGCGTTCAGATCGGCATCAACGTGCCGGCGTATCCGCGGCTGTTGCCGGTGCCGGGATATCCGGTGTACTACGCGCCGTATATCGACCTGAACCTGTTCTTCTACGACGGATACTATTGGGCGTTCACCGACGGGAACTGGTACTACAGCACCTGGTACGACGGGCCGTGGATGCTCGCGGCGCCGGATTACGTGCCGTATTACCTGCTCCAGGTCCCGGTGGCCTACTACCGCCGGCCGCCGCCGTTCTTCCGCGGCTGGGCGCCGCATCGGGCGCCGCGCTGGGGGGAGCACTTCGGCAACGCATGGCGCGAACGGCATCGCGACTGGGATCGGTGGAATCGCGGCGCGGCCGTGCCCCGCGCACCGTTGCCGGCCTACCAACGCAACTTCCGGGGACGCCGGTATCCGGCGACGCCCGACCAGCGTCGTTTGCAGGAGCGCTATTACCATTATCGGGGGCAGCCAGGTCCGCATCGCGGGCCCCCGCCCCAGGGACCCGGACCGCGCGGTCCCGGTGGTCGCGGGCAGCCCGAAGGACGGCGCCAGGCGCCGATGTACCGTGCGCCGCCCGGCGGACCGCGCCCGCAGGCGCAGCAGCGCCGTGAAGGGCCGCAGGGGCCGCGACGGAACGAGGATCATCCACGCGGCGGCCCGCCGCGCGGATGAGTCCCGCGCGGCGCGGTCCGTTACGCCGCGAGCGCGGCCGCGTGATGCCGCAGGTGGTCCTCGATGAACGTGGCGATGAAGTAGTAGCCGTGATCGTAGCCGGCCTGGATGCGCAGCGCTAACGGTTGACCCGCCGCGTCGCAGGCCGAGCGGAACAGCTCCGGCCGCAACTGATTCGCGAGAAACTTGTCCGCATCACCCTGATCGATCAGGATCGTGCCCGGAAACCGGTGCGTCTTCACGAGTTCAGTCGCATCGTAAGACCGCCACGCGCGCTCGTCGGCGCCGAGATAGCGTGGAAACGCCTTGCGACCCCACGGGACCTGGGTTGGCGCGACGATCGGCGCGAACGCCGATACGGAACGATAACGCTCGGGGTTCTTCAGCGCGATCGTGAGCGCGCCGTGGCCGCCCATCGAATGGCCGAACAGGCCCTGCCGCACGGGATCCGCGGGGAAGCGGGCGGCGATCACCGCCGGCAATTCCCGGGCGACGTAGGTGTACATCCGGAATCGCGCCGACCAAGGCGCGGCGGTGGCGTCGAGGTAGAACCCGGCGCCGGCGCCGAATTCCCAGTCGGCGGCTTCGTCGGGGATCCCGGTCTCGCGCGGGCTGGTATCCGGTGCGACCAGCATCAGTCCGAGCGCGGCCGCGAGCCGCTGGGCGCCGGCCTTGATCATGAACGTCTCTTCGGTGCAGGTCAGGCCGGCGAGGAAGTAGAGCACCGGCACCGGCCCGTCGCGGGACTGCGGCGGCGCGTACACGGAGAAGCGCATCGGTCCGCCGCAGGCGGACGACGCGTGTCGATAGACGCCCTGCGTGCCCCCGAAACAGCGTTGCTCGGAGATGGTTTCGATCGCATTCATCGGACGGTCTCCTCGCCGGAACGAACGCCATTATCGTCCGCCTCGAACGGCGTCCGCTAGCGGCCCGCCGGCCAGCGCACATTTCCGGAACGCATCAGTTCCGGCCCGATGCGGATGTCGTAGTGCGCGCGTATCGCCCGGTCGATCTGCGGATCGATCGTTTGCGGGTAATGCGAGGAGAGGATCTCGCGCACCCGCGCGCGCGCGGCGGGCAGGAGTTCCGGCGAGCCGCGGCTTTGCCATTCGGCGACCGAGGTGCGATCGCCGAGCCTCGGATAGAGATACTCGGTCTGCATCAGCGACAGGGTCTGCGCCGCGCCGAGATAGTGGCCGGGGCCGAGCACGGTCCGTTCGATCAGTTCGTAGGACAGGGTCTGCTCGTCGACTTCGATACCGCGCAATGCGCGCTGCACGGCGCCGATCAGGTCGTCATCCAGAACCATCGACTCGAACGAACAACCGAACAGGCTCCCCATCATGCCCGCGCATTCGCAGATCATGTTGCCGCCCGCGAGCGCCGACAGCGCGATCGTGATGCCTTTCTCGTAGCCCGCCTGATAGTCGGGTCGCTTCGCATCGGTCATCCCGGCCGCGACCAGTCCCGGTAGTCGATAGAAGCGGGCGATTTGCGCCGCCGCCGCCTCGAGCACGGCTTCCTCGCCGCCGCCACCGGTGAAGCTGCCGGTGCGCAGATCGGAGACGAACGTCCACGGTCCGAAATCGACCGGTGCCCCGGGATTGATCAGGTTGACGAGCACCACGATCGCAAGCGCCTCGGCCGTGGATTGCACCAGCGCGCCGGCGAGCGCCGCCGGCGCCGTGGCTCCCGCCTGCGGCGCGGTGCACGCGCTGATCGGCAGGCCGCGGCGGGCTGCCTCGCAGAGCACCGCCGACGTGTCGGGACCGAAGCGCAGCGGCGACACGATCGGGCACACGCCGATCGCGGCGAACGGCCGGCGGCGGAACGCGCCCTCGGCGCCGAGCATCCGATCCCACAGCGCTTCGACGTCGCCGACGGTCGCGGGATCCGCCAGCGAGATGCTGAACGGCTTCGTCGTCGCCGTCGCACCGGCGTAGGCGACGTTGATCGCGTGCAGTCTTGCGTCCTCGCAGATGTCGGTCGCGACCACCTGCTGTCCGCAGAAGTCGACGTGCTCGAGGTAATCGGCGAGCCGGAAGAAGTCGTACAGATCGAGCAGCGTCGATGGACGATACTCACCGCTCGCCGAATCGACGACCCGGACCGCCTCGCCGGAGGTCGCGAAGTACACCCGTCGGCCGCCGGAACGGACGGAACGCGATGGATCGCGCGCGTGGTACGTGAGTTCGCGGGCGGCCCCCGCGAGCACGTCCTCGACGAGCGCCGGCGGGAAGCACAGGCGCCCGTGCGCGTTGAACCGCGCTCCACCCGCGGCCGCGATGTCACGGATCTCGTCGGTGACCGCGCCGAGCCCCACGTTCGCGAGCACCTTCAACACGGTCGCGTGGATCGCGGCGACGTCGCCGTCGGACAGCGGCGCATAGGCGCCGCCGGCGAGTCCGGGCCCGACCGCGGGCGAACGGCGCGGGTTGGTGCGCTCGGCGATCCGCGCGGCCCGCGCGCCGGAACCCCGCACCCTCGATCCCGCCGGTCGTTCGCGCATCGCCCGTGCTCCTTCGGTGTCGATCCCGGCCCGCAGCTTGAATCCGTCCGCGCCCACCCGTCAACGCAAAAATGAATGAACGTTCATTCATTATGCGGGGAGCGGCGCCCCGGGGCGGCGCGGCGCTCCGGCCGCGCGCGCCCGGACCGGGTATCATCCGGCCGGTGCGACAGACGACCCGAATCCCGCGGCAGCAGCGCGCGACCGGACGGGACCGCGGCGCGGCCCGGTCCGCGCGGCGGGTCGTGCGCGAACGCCAGTTGGTCGGTGCCGCGATGGCGTGCATCAGCCGGCTCGGACTCGAGGCGACCACGGTCCAGGCGGTCGCCGCCGCGGCCGGGATGGCGGTCGGTTCGATCAACCAGTATTTCCGGACGAAGGAGCGGTTGCTGACCGCGGTATTGGTCGAACTCTCCGAAGAGTTCGAGCGGGCCTGGCGGGATGCGCTCGACGGGTGCGCACCGGACGCGGCCGCGCGCCTCGACGCGTTCGTCGGCTGTTACTTCCATCCGCAAATCTGCCGGCGCGAGAAGATTTCGGTCTGGTATGCGTTCTGGGGCGAGGTCGCCGCGCGTCCGCAGTATCGACGTGTCTGCGCGAGCTACGACCGCCGCCATGGGACGACCCTGGTCGGCTTGTGCGCCGATCTGATCGAGAGCGGCGGGTATGCGTCGATGCAACCGGCCGCGAGCGCGCGACTGATCGCGGCGGTGTGCCATGGTTTGTGGCTCGAATTCCTCACCGCACCGGCCGCGGTCTCCCGAATCGCCTGCGACCGAACCGCCGTCGAGACGCTCCGGGCCCTGTTCCCCCGCCACGGACATCAGTTCGGCGCCGGCGCAGCTCCTGGCGAACGCCGCAGCGCAGCGAAGCGGGCGGCTCGCCAAGCGGACGGGAGTCCGCCGAACGGGAGTCCGCCGACATTGACAGTGGACGGCGGCCGCAGCAAAATACGCGGCTCGTTTTGAGGAGGGGTACCCAAGCGGCCAACGGGGGCAGACTGTAAATCTGCTGGCTTATGCCTTCGTAGGTTCGAATCCTACCCCCTCCACCGTCGGCTGCGGGTGCGGTGCCATTGGATTGATCGGAGCGCGGGTGTAGTTCAATGGTAGAACGTCAGCCTTCCAAGCTGATCACGTGGGTTCGATTCCCATCACCCGCTCCAGTGCGTTGCGGCCCACGTAGCTCAGTTGGTAGAGCACGTCCTTGGTAAGGACGAGGTCAGCGGTTCAATCCCGCTCGTGGGCTCCAGTTTTTTCAAAATTTTCATAGAGGTGTGCCGTGTCGAAGGGGAAGTTTGAGCGAACGAAGCCGCACGTGAACGTGGGGACGATTGGGCATGTGGACCATGGCAAGACGACCCTGACGGCGGCGCTGACGAAGGTGATGGCGGAGAAGTTTGGAGGGGAGTTCAAGGCGTACGACCAGATTGACAAGGCGCCGGAGGAGCGTGCGCGCGGGATCACGATTGCGACGGCGCACGTGGAGTATCAGAGCGAGGCGCGGCACTACGCGCACGTGGACTGTCCGGGGCACGCGGACTATGTGAAGAACATGATCACGGGAGCGGCGCAGATGGACGGGGCGATTTTGGTGGTATCGGCGGCGGACGGGCCGATGCCGCAGACGCGGGAGCACATATTGCTGGCGCGGCAGGTGGGTGTGCCGTACATCGTGGTGTTTTTGAACAAGGCGGACATGGTGGACGACGCGGAGCTGCTGGAGCTGGTGGAGCTCGAGGTTCGCGACTTGCTGACGACGTACAAGTTTCCCGGGGACAAGACGCCGATCGTGACGGGTTCGGCGCTGAAGGCGCTCGAAGGGGACCCGAGCGAGATCGGGGTGCCGTCGATTTTGAAGCTGGTGCAGGCGCTGGACGACTACATTCCGGTGCCGAAGCGCGCGGTTGACGGGGCGTTTTTGATGCCGGTGGAGGACGTGTTTTCGATTGCGGGGCGCGGCACGGTGGTGACGGGCCGGATCGAGCGCGGGGTGGTGAAGGTGAACGACGAGGTGGAGATCGTCGGGATCCGGCCGACGACGAAGACGACGTGCACCGGGGTGGAGATGTTCCGCAAGCTGCTCGACGAGGGGCAGGCGGGGGACAACGTCGGGGTGCTGCTGCGCGGGACGAAGCGAGAGGAAGTCGAGCGCGGGCAGGTGCTGTGCAAGCCCGGCACGATCAATCCGCACACGAAGTTCGAGGCGGAGGTGTACGTGCTGACGAAGGAGGAGGGTGGCCGCCACACGCCGTTCTTCAAGGGGTATCGGCCGCAGTTTTACTTCCGCACGACGGACGTGACGGGGGCGGTGGAGTTGCCGGAGGGCACGGAGATGGTGATGCCCGGGGACAACGTGAAGATCGTGGTGGAGCTGATCGCGCCGATTGCGATGGAGCAGGGTCTGCGCTTCGCGATTCGCGAAGGCGGCAAGACCGTCGGCGCCGGCGTCGTCAGCAAGGTGATCGCGTAAGGAATTGCAGGGCAGTAGCTCAATTGGCAGAGCGGCGGTCTCCAAAACCGCAGGTTGGGGGTTCGATTCCCTCCTGCCCTGCCACTTCGGCGGGCCTG
>JAKBCG010000171.1 GCA_021808035.1 Pseudomonadota bacterium | reverse complement strand
CGAGGGCTCGACTTACTCGGCCCCGACGATCGCGACCAGGAAGGACTGCCACGTCCGGTTCAACGTCGAGACGACGACGTCGCCGCCGGGCCGTACGAGCGCGGCCAGCGCGGCGAGCGCCCCCGCCGGATCCGGTACGTGCTCGAGCATTTCCATGCAGGTGACGAGATCGAAGTCGCGCGGCCGCTCGGCCGCGAGCGCCTCCGCCGAGACCGACCGGTAGGCGATCTCGAGACCGGCTCCGGCGGCATGCGTGCGCGCAACCTCGATGACGGCGGGCGCGAGGTCGATCCCGAGTACGCTCGCACCGGCGCGTGCCATCGCCTCCGAGAGGATGCCCCCGCCGCAACCGACGTCGACGACGGTCCGGCCGGCGAGCCCGGTGATGCGCTCGAGGTACGCCAGGCGCGCCGGGTTCAACTCGTGCAACGGCCGTGACGGCCCGGCCGGATTCCACCAGTCGTGCGCGATCGCATCGAACTTGCCGAGCTCCGCGGGATCCGCGTTCAGGGTTGCCAGTTCGGGCATCGTCATCATCCTCCTGCGGTCGGTCGCCGCGCGGCGCGCCACGCGCGGTCGCGAATCTCCGTCCAATCGAATCGGGTCGGCTGAGATCTCGAGATCGCGGATCGGCCGGCGATCCAGACGTCGCGGACGATCTCACGTCCGCCGCACAAAACCAACTGCTCCACGAGGTCCACGGGGGTGGGGATCGCCGGGCCGAGCGCCTCGACGCAGCACAGGTCCGCCCATTTGCCGGGTTCGAGCGTACCGACGTCCCGGTCGATCCCGAGCACCTCCGCCCCATCGCATGTCGCCATCGCGAGGACCTCCCAGGCGCTCGGGGCGTGCGCGGCGCCGCGGGCGGCGAGCGCACCGAGACGCAGTTCCTGCCACAGGCCGACGTCGTCGCCCGAGGCGCCGCCGTCGCTGCCGAGCGCGAGCCGCAACCCCGCGGCGCGCAGCTCGGCGATTGGCGGCAGGCCCGCCCCGCGGCGCAGATCCGCGCTGGCGCACAGGCTCGCGGCGATCGCGCTCGCACCGGCGGCGCGCAGTTCCGCGGGCTCGAGTCCCCCGAGGTGGACCGCGCGCAGCGAGCGGTTCAGGAGTCCCAGGTGCCGCAGGCGCTCGATCGGCCGCCGTCCGGTCCGGGCGACCGATTCGCGGGCCGCGGCGGCACTCGACGGCCAATCGACGACGACCATCGTGTCGAGCTCGTCGGCGAGCACCTGTAGCCGCTCGAGCCCCGCGTCCGTTAACTCCTGCAGCGGCGCGGGTGCGAACGCGGTGGTTATCGACGGGTGATCCTTGTATTCGTCGTGCAGCGCGAGCGCGGCGCCGAGGTCGGCGGCGAGGGAGCCCGCCCGCGACGTCGGGCGTTCCGCGATCGGCGCACCGACCACCGCGCGGATCCCGAGCGCGACCGCGCCACGCGCGACCGCGGCCGGGAACCCGGAACGATCGGCGAAACAGGTGACGCCGGCGGTCAGCATCCGCGCGATCGCGAGCGCGACCGCGGGCGCGACGGTCTCCTCCGCGCCGGTCAAGCCCGCCGCGCGCGCCTCGGTGTCGATCAATCCCGGCAGCAGCAGGTGCTGCGGGCGTTCGACGACGACCGGGGGCAGGGGCCGGCGATCCGCCTCGGCGCGGGGCACGAGCGCGGCGATCCGCCCGTCGCGGACGAACAGCGAATGATCCTCGAGGACCACCTCGCGCTCGGTCATCGGGATGGTCCAACGGGCGTCGATCCGCAAATCGGCGAACTCGGCAGACATCGGTCGATTATATCGGTTCAAGCGCCCGGGAATCCCAAGAAAAGCGGGATGTTGTGCTAGAATTGCCGGATGCCGACATCGCGCTTCGCCTCGCTCGAAACCGCCCAACCCTAAGGCTCTTCAGTCAGGATCAACGGACTCGCGCACATGGCCGAGATCGCACGCGAAATATTGCCCGTCAACCTCGAAGACGAGATGCGCAAGTCCTATCTGGACTATGCGATGAGCGTGATCGTCGGTCGCGCGCTCCCGGACGTGCGCGACGGCCTGAAGCCGGTGCACCGTCGCGTGCTGCATGCGATGCGCGAGCTCGGCAACGACTGGAACAAGCCGTACAAGAAGTCGGCGCGCGTGGTCGGCGACGTGATCGGCAAGTACCATCCGCACGGCGACGTCTCGGTCTACGACGCGATCGTGCGGATGGCGCAGCCGTTCTCGATGCGCTACCTGCTGGTCGACGGGCAGGGTAATTTCGGCTCGGTCGACGGCGATCCGCCGGCGGCGATGCGCTACACGGAAGTGCGCATGTCGAAGCTCGCTCACGAGCTGCTCGCGGACATCGACAAGGAGACGGTCGACTTCGTCCCGAACTACGACGATTCGGAGACGGAGCCGTCGGTGCTGCCGACGAGGATCCCGAATCTGCTCGTCAACGGCTCCTCCGGGATCGCCGTCGGGATGGCGACCAACATCCCGCCGCACAATCTCGGCGAGATCGTCGACGCGTGCATCGCGCTGATCGAGAATCCCGAGATATCGCTCGCGCAGCTGATGCAGATCGTCCCGGGACCGGATTTCCCGACCGCCGGGCTGATCAACGGCGCGCAGGAGATCGTCACCGCCTACAAGACCGGCCGCGGCCGCCTGCACGTGCGCGCCCGGACGCACGTCGAGGACGTCGGCAAGGGGGACCGGCAGGCGATCGTGATCACCGAACTGCCCTATCAGGTGAACAAGGCGCGGTTGATCGAACGGATCGCCGAGCTCGTGCGTGAGAAGCAGATCGAGGGCATTGCCGGGGACGGTCTGCGCGACGAGTCGGACAAGGACGGCATGCGCGTCGTGATAGAGCTGAAGCGCGGCGAAGTCCCCGAGATCCTGCTGAACAACCTGTTCGCGCAGACGCCGATGGAAACGGTGTTCGGGATCAACATGGTCGCGCTGGTCGACGGTCAGCCCCGGCTGCTGTCGTTGAAGGCGATGCTCGAGGCCTTTCTGCGGCACCGGCGCGAGGTGGTCACGCGGCGCACCGTGTTCGACCTTCGCAAGGCGCGCGAGCGCGTGCACGTGCTCGAAGGGCTCGCGATCGCGCTCGCGAACATCGACGAGATCATCGCGGCGATCAAGGCGTCTCCGTCGCCGGCGGCCGCGAAGGCGGCCTTGACGGCGCGGCCGTGGGCGTCGGGCGCGGTGCCCGCGATGCTCGAGCGAGCCGGGGCGATCGGCACGCGGCCGGAGGACGAGCCGCCCGGTTTCGGCCTGGTCGACGGGGGTTATCGACTGACCGACACGCAGGCGCAGGCGATCCTCGAGATGCGCCTGAACCGCCTCACGGGTCTCGAACAGGACAAGATCGTCACCGAGTACGGAGAGTTGCTCGCGTTGCTCGTCGACCTGAGCGACATCCTCGCACGGCCCGAACGCCTGCTCGCGGTGATCCGCTCGGAGCTCGAGTTCGTGCGCGAGACCTTCGCGGATGCCCGCCGGACCGAAATCGTGAGCTCCCACGAGGACTTGACGATCGAGGATCTGATCTCCCCCGAGGACGTCGTCGTCACGCTCTCGCACGGCGGCTATGCCAAGGCGCAGCCGATTTCCGACTATCAGGCCCAGCGTCGCGGCGGTCGCGGCAAGGCGGCCGCCGCGGTGAAGGACGAGGATTTCATCGACCACGTGTTCGTCGCGAACACCCACGACACGCTGCTGTGCTTTTCGGACCGCGGCAAGGTGTACTGGCTCAAGGTCTACCGCTTGCCGCAGGCGAGCCGCGGTTCACGCGGCAAGCCGATCGTGAACCTCCTGCCGCTGCAGGACGGTGAACGGATCAGCGCGACGCTGCCGATCAAGGACTTCGACGAGGGCAAATTCGTGTTCATGGCGACGAGCGCGGGCACCGTGAAGAAGACACCGCTCGCGGCGTTCTCGCGGCCGCGGACGAGCGGGATCATCGCGATCGCGCTCGACCCGGGCGACCAGCTCGTCGGCGTCGCGATCACGGACGGCTCGCAGGACATCCTGCTGTTCACGAGCGGTGGAAAGGCGATCCGCTTCCCGGAAGACGAGGTGCGGCCGATGGGCCGGGAGGCGGCCGGTGTGCGCGGCGCCCGCCTCGGGGCCGGTCAGCACGTCACTTCCCTGATCGTCGCCACCGAGGGGCTGATCCTGACCGCCTCACAGTACGGGTATGGGAAACTGACGCCACTCGAGGAGTTCCCGCGCCATGGGCGCGGCGGGCAAGGCGTGATCGCGTTGCAGGTGACCGAGCGCAACGGCCGGATGGTCGCGGCGGTCCAGGTGGAGCGAGACGACGAACTCATGCTGATGAGCCAGAACGGCACGCTGGTGCGGACCTCGGTCGCCGAGATCTCGGTGGTCGGACGCAACACCCAGGGCGTGCGACTGATCCGTCTCGAAGAAGGTGACGAGCTGTCCGGGCTCGAGCGGATTCCCGGATTGACCGCGGATGGCGATGCGTCCGGTGACGAGCCGGGCGCGGCGGGCGCCGGCGAGCCGGCGACGCCCACGCCGGACTGAGCGCGTCGGTGAGAGCGTACAACTTCGCGCCCGGTCCGGCGGCGCTGCCGACCGAGGTCATGGAGCGGATCCGGGACGAGTGGCTCGACTGGCAGGGCAACGGCGCGTCGGTGATCGAGCTGAGTCACCGCGGCAAGCCGTTCCTGCGCGTCGCCGAGCAAGCCGAGCAGGACCTTCGCGAGCTGCTGACGATCCCGGCGGATTACGAGGTGCTGTTCATGCAGGGCGGCGCGAGTGCGCAGTTCGCCCTGGTGCCGATGAACCTCACCGACCCGGATGCGACCGTCGACTACCTGAACACCGGGTACTGGTCGGCGAAGGCGATCGGGGAAGCGCGCCGTTATTGCCGGGTGCACGTCGCGGCCGACGTCGGCGCCCCATACGCGCGCCTGCCCGCGCCGTCCGAGATCGCCTACAGCGGCCGGGCCGCGTACGTTCACTACACCCCGAACGAGACGATCGGCGGGGTCGAGTTCGACGGCGTGCCCGAGACCGCCGGCGTGCCGCTGGTG
This sequence comes from Pseudomonadota bacterium, assembly GCA_021808035.1. Lineage (GTDB taxonomy): Bacteria > Pseudomonadota > Gammaproteobacteria > Steroidobacterales > Steroidobacteraceae > Bog-1198. The sequence goes on along the minus strand of JAKBCG010000171.1, from coordinate 820 downwards.
GCCGACATGTCGTCGAACATCCTGTCGCGCCCGATCGACGTGTCCCGGTATGGGTTGATCTACGCGGGCGCGCAGAAGAACATCGGTCCGGCGGGGCTCGCGGTCGTGATCGTGCGCCGCGATCTGCTCGGGCGGTCCCGCGCCGACACGCCGAGCGTCTTCGACTATCGGGCGGTCGCGGCGGAGCATTCGATGTTGAACACGCCGCCGACCTTCGCGTGGTACGCGGCCGGGCTCGTGTTCCAGTGGCTGAAGGCGCGCGGCGGCGTCGCCGCGATCGAGCGGGCGAATCTCGCCAAGGCGCAGATGCTGTACTCGGCGATCGACGCCTCGTCGTTCTACCGCAACACGGTCGCGCCCGGGGCGCGCTCGCGGATGAACGTCGTGTTCCATCTCGCCCGTCCCGATCTCGATGCGGAGTTCCTGCGCCGCGCCGACGCGGCGGGATTGAAGAACCTCAGGGGACATCGGGTCGCGGGCGGCATGCGCGCGAGCCTCTACAATTCGATGCCGGTCGAGGGAGTCGCGGCGTTGGTCGATTTCATGCGCGAATTCGAACGCGGGTACACGTGATGCGCGGCACACCCATGCGAAAACCAAAACGACAGCGACAGGACTCGGGAGCGCGGCGCGGCGTGAAGCCGGGCGGAAGCGATCTGACCGCGATCCGCGAGAAGATCGACCGGATCGACGCGGACATCCAGTCTTTGCTGAACGAGCGGGCCCGCTGCGCGCAGCAGGTCGGGATCTCGAAGAGCGCGTCCGGCAAGGCGGTCGATTTCTACCGGCCAGAAAGAGAGGCCCAGGTGCTGCGCAAGGC
>JAKBCG010000170.1 GCA_021808035.1 Pseudomonadota bacterium | reverse complement strand
AACACCGCGCGCTTCACCTCGAGGCTCTCGAACACCGCTTCGATCACGAGATCCACCGCGGCGAGCGCGGCGAGCGACGTGGCGCCGCGGACCCGGGCGGTGGCCGCCGCGGCCGCGGTCGCGCCGATCCGCCCCTTGCGGTGCGCGTCGTCGAAGTGCCGTCCGATACGCTCGAGGCCGGCCGCGAGCGCGGCGTCCTGGGCATCGATCAGCGTGACCTCGAGTCCGGCGCTCGCCGCCGCGATCGCGATGCCGCTGCCCATCGTGCCGGCGCCGACGACCCCGAGGGTCGCGACCGGTCGGGCCGTGCCCGCGGGCGCCGGCACGCGTTCGGCGAAGAACAGGTGGCGGAGCGCGCGCGACTCCGTCGAGCGGCGACACGTGTCGAAGCGCTCGCGCGCGAAGCGGAGCGCGTCGCGCCACGGCCGCTCGGCCGCGGCCTCGACCGCCGCGATGATCGCCTCGCTCGCGGGCACGCGCCGCGCGGCCGCGGAGAGCGCGGCACGGGCGTCGGCGAACACCGTCGGCGATTCCGGCACCGGCATCGCGAGGTCGGTCGTGCGGCGCGGGGGCGTCCCGGCGGCGATGGATGCGCGCGCGAACGCGAGCGCGTCCGCGAGCGCATCGGCCGTTGCCGGGTGGTCGATCAGGCCGAACTCGCGCGCGGCCGGGTACCCGATCGGCGTGCCGCTCGTCATCAGTTCGAGGGAGCGGCGGATGCCGACCAGGCGCGGCAGGCGCACCGTGCCACCGGCGCCCGGTAGCAGCCCGAGCTTGATCTCGGGGAAGCCGAACGACAGGTCCGGCGTCGCGCACCGGTAGTGGCACGCGAGCGCGAGTTCCGCGCCGCCGCCGAGCGTGGTGCCGTGCAGCGCCGCGATCACTGGCTTGTCGAGGGCCTCGATGCGATTCAGCAGTTCGTACAGGAACGGCTCCGCGGGCGGGTCGTCGAACTCCCGGACGTCGGCGCCGGCGATGAAATGCCGGCCACCGCCGTGGAACACGATCGCGCGGACCACGGGATCGGCCGCGAGACGGTCGACCGCCTCGAGCAGCGCCGCGCGCACCGGCCGCGAGAGCGCGTTCACCGGCGGATGGTCGATCTCGACGACGCCGACCCCGCCCTCGTCGCGGACGCGGATCGCCGGGCCAGTCACTGCGCCCGCTCGAGCAGCAACGCGATGCCCTGCCCGACCCCGATGCACATCGTGCACAGCGCATAACGCGCGCCGGTGCGGCCGAGATGGTAGGTCGCGGTCGTCGCCAGGCGCGCGCCGCTCATCCCGAGCGGGTGCCCGAGCGCGATCGCGCCGCCGTTCGGATTCACCTGCGCTGCGTCGTCCGGCAGACCGAGCATCCGCAGCACCGCGAGGGCCTGCGCGGCGAATGCCTCGTTGAGTTCGATGAAGTCGATGCGGTCCACCGTGAGACCGTGCCTCGCGAGGAGCTTGCGCGTCGCGGGCACGGGGCCGATGCCCATGATGCGCGGTTCGACGCCGGCGACCGCGGCGCCGAGGACTCGCGCGCGCGGGACGAGGCCGTGGCGGCGCGCGCCCGCCTCGCTCGCGATCAGCAGCGCGCACGCGCCGTCGTTGACACCGGACGCGTTTCCCGCGGTCACGCTCCCGCCGGCGCGGAACGGCGTGCCGAGCTTCGCGAGCGATTCGAGCGAGGTCTCGCGGGGATGTTCGTCGCGGTCGACCACGACCGCCGCGCCCTTGCGGCCTGGAATGGTCACCGGAGTGATCTCGGCCGCGAGGGTGCCGTCCGACTGGGCGCGCAGCGCGCGCTGCTGGCTGCGCAGCGCGAACGCGTCCTGATCCGCGCGCGCGATCCCGAAATCCGCGGCGACGTTCTCGGCGGTCTCGGGCATCGAGTCGACCCCGTACTGCGCCTTCATCACGGCGTTCACGAAGCGCCAGCCGATCGTCGTGTCGTGCATCTGCACGTCGCGCGAGAACGCGCTCGCGGCCTTGCCGACCACGTACGGTGCGCGGCTCATGCTCTCGACCCCGCCGGCGACGACGAGATCGGCCTCGCCGGTGCGGATCATCCGCGCGGCGCTCGCGACCGCGTCGAGCCCCGAACCGCACAGGCGGTTCAGGGTCACTCCGGGAATCTCCTTCGGAAGCCCCGCGAGGAGCGCCGCCATCCGTGCGACGTTGCGATTGTCCTCGCCCGCCTGGTTCGCGCAACCGAGGATCACGTCGTCGACCGCGGCCCAGTCGACGCCCGCGTTCCGCTGCATCAACGCGCGCAGCGGCACCACGGCGAGGTCGTCGGTGCGCACCGACGCGAGCGCGCCCGCATAACGGCCGATCGGGGTGCGGATCGCGTCGCAGATGTAGGCATCGGTCATGGAGTCTCCTTCTTTCGCGGGTCGCGCTCCGAGAGCCGGTACGAGCGGCCGCGGAAGGTCGCGACCAGGACCCCGCGCTGATCGACCACCGAGACATCGTACAGGCCCGCGCGCCGGCCGCGCCAGAGCGCGCGCGCGGTCGCGGTCAATTCGTCGCCAGCGCGCGCGACCGACAGGAAATCGATGCTCGCGCCGGCGGCGACGGTGGTCGCCCCGTCGGAATTGCAGGCAAAGGCGAACGCGCTGTCGGCGAGCGTGAACAGGATCCCACCGTGACAGGTCCCGACGCCGTTGACCATGTCCGCGCGGACGGTCATCGCGATCCGGCATTCGTCGGGTCCGATCGCGACGATGCGCATGCCGAGTGACTGGGACGCGCGGTCGTCGGCGAACATCGCGGCGGCGGCCTGCTCGGCGATCCTCTGCGCGTCGGGGCGGGTCGTGTCGTTCATCGCGGTGCGCTCGTCGGGTCCGGCGTGCGGTTCAGCGGCCGACGAAACGCGGGGGGCGCTTCGCGACGAACGCGGCGACGCCCTCCGCATAGTCCAGGGAAACGCCGAGCTCGCGCTGCGCGTTGCGCTCCACCTCGAGCTGCGCCGCGAGCGAACGCTCCCAAGCGCCGTAGATCGCCGTCTTCGTGCGCGCGAGCGCCAGGGTCGGCGCGGCGGCGAGCCGTGCCGCGAGCGCGTCCACCTCGGACGGGAACCCGGCGTCGTCGACCACGCGCCAGATCAATCCCCAGTCGGCCGCCTCCTCGGCGCTCAGCTTGTCGCCGAGCATCGCGAGGCCGAGCGCGCGCGCATTGCCGATCAGGCGCGGCAGGGTCCAGGTGCCGCCCGAGTCCGGCAGCAAGCCGATCTTCGAGAACGCCTGGATGAAGCTCGCGCTGCGCGCCGCGATCACGAGGTCGCAGGCGAGCGCGATGTTCGCGCCGGCGCCCGCCGCGACGCCGTTGACCGCGGCGACCACCGGCATCGGCAGCGCGCGCAGCGCGAGGATCAACGGCGCATAGTTCTTCTCGATCGATTCGCCGAGATCGACCCGCCGTTCGCCTGGCGCGACCGCGCGGTCGGCGAGATCCTGCCCCGCGCAGAAGCCGCGGCCGGCGCCGGTGATCACGAGCACGCGGGAGCCGTCGGTGCGAGTGCGCGCGAGCGCGTCGCGAACCTCGGCGTGCATCGCGGTGGTGAACGCGTTGAGCTTGTCCGGCCGGTTCAACGTGAGCCGCGCGATTCCCGCGGACGCGTCGTAGAGAATGTGTTCGTAGCGCATCAGGGCTCACTTCTCGTCGTAGCTGATCTCGATCCGCGCGCTGGTCGGCCGTGCCTGACAGCACAGGATGAAGCCCGCCTGCACCTCCCAGTCCTCGAGCGCCTGGTTGCGGTCCATCTCGACCGTGCCCGCGACGAGCTTCGCGCGGCAGGTCGAGCACACGCCGGATCGGCAGGAGAACGGCAGGGCGAGACCCGCGCGCTCGGCCGCGTCGAGGATGCGCTCGTCGCGGGCCATCTGGAACGCGCGCCGCCGCCCGTCGATCGTGACCAGGACCTCGGCGTGCGCGGCGCCGGGCGTGTCCGCGGCGCCGGGCATGACCGCGGCGCCCGCTGGCCGCCCGGACACGGCCCCGGCGTCCGTCGAGAAGCGCTCGACGTGGATCTTGCCGCTCGCGCCGAGTTCGCGCAGGGTCGCGGAGATCTCCTTGACCATCGCGCCCGGCCCGCACACGAAGAATTCGTTCACCGCGCGCGGATCGAATTCGCTCGCCGCGAGCTCGCGCAGCTTCGCGCCGTCCAGCCGGCCGTTGAACAACGCGACGTCCTGCGGCTCGCGGCTCATCAGGCAATGCAGCGCGAATCGCCCGAGATGGCGGTTCTTCAGCGCGAGCAGCTCCTCGACGAACATCGTGCGCGTGAGGGAGCGGTTCCCGTAGAAGAGCATCGCGTTCGAGCCGGGCTCGACGCGCAGGATCGTCTCGAGGATCGGCAGCACCGGCGTGATCCCGCTGCCCGATGCGAATGCGACGACCGCGCGCGAGCGGGTCGGGTCGAGCATCGGACGAAATCGACCGGTCGGCTCCATCGCGTCGAGTCGATCGCCGATCGCGAGGGTCTCCGCGAGATGGCGCGACATCTCGCCCTGCACGCGCACCGCGATCCGCAGCGCATCGCCGGCGGATCCCACGATCGAGTAGGTGCGGCGCAGCTCCCGGTCGCCGATCCGCGCGCGCACCGGAAGGTGCTGGCCGGGCTCGAAGCGAAACGCGTCGCGAAGGTCGGGATCGGGTCGCAGGTCGAGAGCGACCGCGTCCTCCGCGATCGGTTCGCGGCGGGTCAGCGTCAAGGCATGGAAGCTCAGCATACGGGGGCTCTCGAAAGGTCTACAGGCACTTGAAGCGATCGAAGGGTTCCTGGCACGAACGGCAGCGGTACAGTGCCTTGCAGGGCGTGGACCCGAATTCGCTGAGACGCTCGGTGTCGACGGAGCCGCAGCGCGGACACGCGACCGGCAGCAGTGGTGCGTCGAGCCGCGTCGGCGGCGCGATCCCGTATTCCAGGAGCTTGCGCCGGCCCTCGTCGCTGATCCAGTCGCTCGACCACGCCGGCGAGAGCACGTCGACGACCCGGACCGGACCGAGACCCGCATGCTCGAGCGCCGCGGCGACGTCCTCGCGGATGGTCGCGGTCGCGGGACACCCCGAGTAGGTCGGCGACAGGCCGACCACCAATCCACCGTCGGCGAGCGCCTCGACCGAGCGGACGATCCCGAGATCGAGCACGCTCAGCACCGGAATCTCGGGATCCGGCACCGAGGCGAGCACCTCGCGCGCGTGCGCGACCCGGGTCGTGGGGGTGTCGCGCGCGGCACCCTCCTCCGTGGCGTTCACCACCGCGCTCCCGGATGGACGCGCGGCAGGTGCTGCATCTCGGCGAGCAACGGGCCGAGGTGCTCGCTGTGCCGACCCTGTTTGCCGTACCACCGGTACTGCGGCGGCGCGGGCCGCGCGAGGGTCGCATCGGCGAGCACCGCGTCGACTTGACCGGACCACTCGCGCTGCAAGGCCGCGAGGTCCGGTCCGACGCCCGACGCGAGCGCGGCGCGGTCGACCTCGTCCGGGTCGAACAATTCGAGCGTATAGGGCCAGAGCCGCTCGAGCGACGCCTGCATGCGTCCGTGGCTCTCCTCGGTGCCGTCGCCGAGGCGGACGACCCAGCCGGCGCTGTAGCGCAGGTGATAGCGGGACTCCTTCAGCGCCTTCGCCGCGATCTCGGCGAGACGCGGATCGCGGGAGCCGGCGAGGTGCTCGTAGAGCGGCACCTGGAACGCGTCGAGCAGCCACTGGCGCACGAGCGTGTCGCCGAAATCGCCGTTCGGCATCTCCGCGAGCGTCGCATTGCGGTAGTCGGATTCCTCGCGCAGGAACGCGAGGTCGTCCTCGCTGCGCCCCCGTCCCTCGATCTCGCCGGCATAGCCGAGCAGCAGGCGCGCCTGGCCGAGCAGGTCGAGCGCGGTGTTCGCGAGCCCG
>JAKBCG010000169.1 GCA_021808035.1 Pseudomonadota bacterium | reverse complement strand
GGAGGTTGGGCGTGATACAGGCCTATATATTCGCGGTGCTCGCCACCGTCTTCATCGGTGCCGCGGTGAGCGGCGACGACGACGCGTCGAAGGAGGATCAATGGACATAAAGACACTGTCGATCATCGGGGCGACGATCACCGTCTCGGTCGGGTCCATCGGACCTGCGTTGGCGGAGGGCCGCTCGATCGCGGCGGCGATGGACGCGATCGCCCGTCAGCCCGAAGCGTCGGGCACGATCTCGCGCACGCTGTTCGTGGGCCTCGCGATGATCGAGACGATGGCCATCTACTGCCTCGTGGTGGCGCTGCTGCTGTTGTTCGCAAACCCCTACGCGCGCTGACGATGCACCTCGACGGCTGGACGGTTTTTCTGCAGACGGTGAACTTCGCCGTCCTGGTATGGCTGCTCCACCGTTTTCTGTATCGGCCGGTGCTGCGGATCATCGACCAGCGCCGGGACGAGGTCCGGCGCCAGTTCGACGAGGTCAAGGCATTGGAGGAGACCGCGCGAACGCACCTTGCCGACCTCGATGCGTCGCGCGCGGCGATCGCCGCCGAGCGCGACTCGGCGATCAAGACGGCGGTCGCGCAGACGGAGGAGGCGATGCAGGTCCGCCGGGCACAGGCGTCGCGCGATGCGCAGGCGCTGCTCGATGAAGCCCGCAAGACCGCCGCCACGGAGCGCGAGGCGCTCACCCGCGAAGCGCGCCGCCTGGCGCTCGATCTGGGAGCGGACCTGGCGCGCCGTCTGCTGGCGGAGGCGCCAGCGAGCCTGCGCGCCGCCGCCTGGCTGGAGCGCATCGAACAGGAGCTGAAAGCGCTGCCGGCCGCCGAGATCGCATCGCTCCGGGCGCAGGTCTCCGGGAACCACGCCCTGCGCGTGGTCACCGCCCTCCCGCTCGCCGCGGTCGAAGCCGAGGAGTGGCGCAACCGCCTGGCACGGGCGCTCGCCGCGACGCCCGCCGTCGAGTTCGAGGTGGACCCATCGCTGATCGCCGGCGCCGAACTGCATTTGCCGCTCACGGTGCTCAGTTTTTCGCTGAAGAGCGTGCTCGCCGTGCTGAGCGCCGTGAGCGACGAGCATGTCGACGCCGGTTGACCGGTTGCGGGAATGGGCGCGGCGGAGCCGGCACCGGCTCGACACGCTCGAACTCGCGCCCCAGATCGAGCACATCGGTCGCGTGGTCCGGGTGGGCGACGGCATCGCCGTGGTGCGCGGGCTGCCTGCGACCCGCCTCGATGAACTGCTGCTGTTCGACAATGGCGTCCGCGGACTGGCGGTCGATCTCGGGGAAGAGGAGATCGGCTGCGTGCTGCTCGGCGAGACCGGCACCATCGCTGCCGACAGCCTCGTCAAAGGCACCGCCGAAGTGGTCCGCGTCCCGGTGGGCGATGCGCTGCTCGGCCGGGTGGTCGATGCGCTCGGCCTGCCGCTCGATGACCGGGAACCGCCCGAGCCGGCCGACCACTGGCCCGTGGAACGGCCGGCGCCGGCCATCGTCGATCGCGCACTGGTCACACGACCGCTCACGACCGGGCTGCTGGTGGTCGATGCAATGATTCCTCTGGGGCGGGGACAGCGCGAGCTCATCATCGGTGACCGGGGGACCGGCAAGACCGCGGTCGCGGTCGATGCGATCCTCAGCCAGCGATCGAGCGACGTGCTGTGCATCTACGCGGCGATCGGACAAAAGGCTTCCTCGGTGGTCCGCGTGATCGATGCCGTGCGCCGCCATGGCGATGCGGCACGCTGCCTGTTCGTGGTCGGCAACGCCGATGCCGCGCCGGGGCTGCAGTGGCTGACGCCCTATGCGGCCTGCGCGATGGGCGAGTACTTCATGTCCAGGGGCCACGACGTGCTGCTCGTGATCGACGATCTCACCAAGCATGCCGCCGCATACCGGCAAGTCTCACTGCTGTTGCGCCGCCCGCCCGGGCGGGAGGCGTATCCCGGCGACATCTTCTACATTCACTCCCGGCTCCTGGAGCGTTCGGCCAAGCTCTCGCCCGAGCGCGGCGGCGGCTCGCTCACGGCACTGCCGATCGCCGAGACCCAGGCCGGCAACATCAGTGCCTACATCCCGACCAATCTGATCTCGATCACCGACGGACAGATCTATCTCGACCCCCGCCTGTTCTACGAGGACTTGAAGCCGGCGGTCGACGTCGGCAAGAGCGTGTCCCGCGTCGGCGGCAAGACGCAGGCCGTCGCGCTGCGGTCACTGGCCGAGAACCTGAGGTTGGAATACGCGCAATTCCTGGAGCTCGAGGTCTTCACGCGCTTCGGCACCATGGTGGACGCGCGCACCCGCGGCATCATCGAGCATGGGCGGCGCATTCGCGCGGTGCTCGGGCAGCCGCAGTTCGCGCCGCTCACGCTCGGTCTGCAGATCGCGCTGCTGTGTGCGCTCGGCGACCGGGTGCTCGACTCGCTGACGATCGAGCAGGTGGCCTCGTTTCGACTGCGCCTCGAACCCTGGCTCGAGGCGCACAGCCCACCCATCCTGTCGCTCGACGAACGGATGCCGCCGCTCACGGACGACGAGCGGCTGCGACTCAAGGAGGTCCTGACCCGGCTGGCCGATGACATCCGCGCCGCGCAGGCCACGCCCACCCCATCCGCGCCGCCGGCCTCCGCCTCGGAGGCAACATGAGCCGGCTGGTGGAGATCACGCACCGCCTCACCAGCATGAACGAGCTGGCCGACATCGTCGGCGCGATGCGCTCCCTGGCCGGCATGCGGATGCAGGAGGCGCAGCAGGCACTGATCGGCGTCGGCACCTACGTCGACTCCATGACCCGGGCGCTCGGCATGGCCCTGTCGCTCGACCAGTCCTCCGGGAGCGATACCGGCGGCCTGCGGGGGCATCGGATCCTCGTGCTGTGTGGCGCCGAACACGGCTTCGTCGGCGGTTTCAACGACCGCCTGCTGGAGTCAGCGGTCCAGGTTCTACAGCACGGCGATGAGTTGTTCGTGATCGGCGCCCGCGCAGCCGCCGTGGCGCTCGAGCGAGGAGTCGCGATGGCGTGGTCCGGGTCCATGGCAACGCATGCCGCCGCGGCTTCAGACTCCGTCGCCAGACCGATCCGCGAGCTGTACCGCCGATTGGCGCGAGCGGAGGTCCTGGGTCTTGCGGTGATGTATGCGCGCGCCCGGCCGGGAAACTCGCTCGAGGTGACGCATCGATCACTGCTGCCGATCGATCGAGCCGCCTTTCCCGCGGCGGTGCCGCGCTCGCCGCCGCTGCACCAACTCGCGCCGGGGGTGCTCGTCCAGCGGTTCATCGCCGAGTACTTGTACGCGATCCTCACGGAAGCCGCGGTCGAGTCGATTGCCGCCGAGAACGCAGCACGCCTCGCCGCCATGGAAGCCGCACGGGAGAACGTCGACCGCAAGCTCGAGAGTCTGCGCGAGCAATCCCGGCAGGCCCGACAGACGGAAATCACCGATGAGCTGCTCGACCTGATCACCGGCACGGAAGCCGCCGACCCGCCGACCGCGCGGACGTATTCCGCGCGCACTGAACGGTCGACTGGCCGAGAAACCTCAACCCCTACTTCGTCGCGTGCACCTTCGGCGTGTTCGTGAAACTCGTGCTCGCGTCCTCCGGGATCGCGTAGACCGCATATCCACTCGTCGGTCAGCGCAGGATCGCGTTCGCGATCCTGGCCCACTCGGGAGAATGGCTCACGAGGATGACCATCACGACGCTCTGACACAGCACGAACGCCGGCAGCCCCACCAGGTACACCCGGTGGATGCGCCGGCTGACGATCAAGTCGCGCAGGACTCCGAGCGCGACCAGCAGGTCCACGCCGATGAAGAACCAGTGGCGCGGCATGACTTGCGGCGGGAAACGCCCGAAGGCCGCGGACGTCAACGCGCACGTCGCAAGCAACATCAGCCGCCGGTGGTACTCCGGTCGCTTGCGCCAGACGATCGCGAGCGCAAAGGGGACGGCAAACGCCGCGATGTCGTAGAACGAAAGCCCGAGAATCGGCACCGCTCCCCTTCCCGCGAAGTGGAGGATTCGAAAGCGCGACATGACGATCGCGGTCCAGATGCCGACCAAGAATACCGCGCTGCCAAGTGCGACGCCGAGCCAGCCCATCGTGCGATGCAAGCGCAGGTTGTGCACCCGGATCAGCAGCGACTGGCAAATGAAGAATGCCAGCCAACTGGAGAAGACCGCTGCGTGTAGGTACAGGAGCAGCGGCCGCGCCGGCACCGCGTGGATCAGGTTCGTCTCGACCGTTCGGCTGAAGCCGTACATGACCGTCGCGGTGATCAACAGCGCCATGCCGAGATAAAAATATTGCTCCAGAAAACGTGCCGGATTCATGGTGCCGGCACCGGCCGAGTCGCCGGGCGTGACCCATCGCGTGCGGATGCCCAAGCGCGTTCTCCCTGCGTGCGTGAGCCGACGTCGGGTCCGCTGACCGACGGCCGCTTCGGCCGTCGGTCGGTGGACGCGGCTCACGCCTTTTTGATCAGCCGTGTGATCCAGACGAGAATCACCGCCCCGATGAAGGCGACGATGAGCGAACCGATCAGGCCGCCGCCGTGCCAGATCCCGAGCGCCCCGAACAACCAGCCGCCCAACAGCGCGCCGAGGACCCCGAGCACGATGTCCATCACGACGCCGTAACCGCCGCCCTTCATCACCTTGCCGGCACCCCAGCCCGCAATCAGACCGATGATGATCCAACCGAGAATACTATGCATGGTGATCCCCCTTCGCAGCCGCAGGTCTCGGATACCGAGCGCGCGAGTTCGCGTGATTCGCGCGTCGGTCGTTAGTTTTAGTCTCGTGCGGTGTCAGTATAACGCCGCGGGGGCGAGTCCGTCGGTGCAGCGTCAAATGCGGCCGGCGCGAACACCGCGATGCATCCCGACTGGCAGCCCGCCTGGTTCGGGTGGGCCGCGATCGGCACGAACACCCGGCCGGAGCGCGGATCGGCGGCGACCGAATGCGCATTCGGACCGCTCGGCAGGTTCGCGAGCCAGCGGTTGGTGCGCGCGTCGACGACGCCGAGCACCGCGCCGCCGGGGAAGCCGCTGGCCGCCATGTAATAGAAATCGGACTTCGGGTCGTACCAGACTTCGTCGGAACCGCCGACCGCGCGGATCACCGCGACGGTCCGGCCCGAACGCGGATCCAGCACCAGCGTCTTCGGCGCGAAGCCGGCCGCGACCGCGTCGTCGCTGCACCCGACCAGCAGATGGCCGTGCGGGCCGACCGCGAGACCGGCCGGCATGCACTCGTGAACCGGCAGGTAGCGTTCGAGCCGTCGAGTACGCGGATCGATCACCGCGACCGCACCGTCCGCCTTGACCTTGTCGAGCACCGGAATCGACAGGTACAACAGTCCCGTCGCGGGATCCCAGGCGGGCTGTTCGGCGCCGTCAGTCGCCCGATCGAGCACGATCTTGCCGAGCACCCGGCGCGTGCGGCTGGAAATGAAGCTGATGAACGGGGGATCGTCGGCGTTGTTGACGACCGCGACCAGATGATCGCGCGGATCGTAGGTCATCTCGTCCACGCGCCGGCGTCCGCCGGTCGGGATCGACGCGACGATCGATCGCGAGCGCAGGTCGACGACCTTGACCGTGCTGTCGCCGTTGCCGGCCCAGAACTCGTTCGGGCCGACCGCGACCACCCCGTTCGGACCCGCCGCATCGAATCCCGCCGCAGGATCGTAGCCGGTGAAGCCGCCGGCGCGGCCGAGGAACCGGCCGGTCGCCGCGTCGAAGAAATCGAGACCCTGGTTGGAACGGTCGGAGAGCGCGTAGACGCCGCGTGAATCGACGGTGCCGATGTCGAAACTCGCGAGCGGTCGGCCCGGTACCGTAAGCGTCGCGACGCGTCGCACGGCGGGCGCCGCCGCGGC
>JAKBCG010000168.1:2671-5898 GCA_021808035.1 Pseudomonadota bacterium | reverse complement strand
CTTCGTCGATGGCACGACGCACTTCTTCGAGGTCGCCGCGGAGCAGCCGGCGTCGATCGGCTCCCCGTACCTGATGGGAGAGCCGCTCGCATTGCACGAGTATTCCGGCGTGATCGAAGTGTCGGGAAAGCGCGAGGGCGTCGTCTGCTTCACCGCGCCGAAGACGATGCTCGCGGTGATGCTGATGAAGATGCACGAGACCGACTTCGGGCACGAGACGATGCGCGACCTGGTCGGCGAGGTCGCGAACACGATTTCCGGCAACGCGCGCCGCGACTTCGGCAACGATTTTCGGATCTCGCCGCCGCGCGTGCTGTGCGGCGACACGCCACCGATCGAACCGCGTCCAGGCGCACGCACGTTCGTGATCCCGATCCACTGGCGCAGCCACAGCGCAAAGCTCGTCGTCGCGCTGAGCTGAGCTCCTCCCGCCCGCCCCCCACCACGCCGGCCGCTCCCACCGCGCCGCCTGGCTCCACCGCGCCAACCTCCCACCGCGCCGGCCGGCATCCATCGCCGGGCTTATCTGCAATCACAGATTCTTGACGCATGCCGCGCGACCGGTTAGCTTGTCGGCGGCCCGCGGGGGGCCGCTCGCAACGACAGGAACGCTCCGATGACCGCACCGATGCCATCACAGAAAATCGCGGAATTGCGCCAGCTGGATCTCGACCACCACCTCCCGGCGCAAAGCGATTACAAGGTCCAGCAGGAGCTCGGCGGCAGCCGGATCATCGTTCGCGCCGAGGGCTGCACGATCGAGGACGCGGAAGGCAACCACCTGCTCGACGGGATGGCCGGGTTGTGGTGCGTGAACGTCGGCTACGGGCGCAAGGAGCTCGCCGAGGTCGCGTACCAGCAGATGCTCGAGCTGCCGTTCTACAACACGTTCTTCAAGACGGCGAACGAACCTGCGATCCGGCTCGCCGCGGAAGTCTCCGGACGGCTCGGCCATGACTTGAGCCACGTGTTCTTCAACAGCTCGGGCTCGGAATCGAACGACACCGCGCTGCGCCTCGTGCGGCATTACTGGACCCTGCGCGGCGAGCCGCAGCGACGGATCTTCATCAGTCGCTGGAATGCCTACCACGGCTCGACGGTAGCCGGCGCGAGCCTCGGCGGGATGAGGGCGATGCACGCGCAGGGCGGCCTGCCGATCCCCGGGATCGAGCACGTGATGCAACCCTACCCATTCGGCGAAGGCTTCGGCGAGGATCCCGAGATCTTCGGCGCGCGCGCCGCGGCGGCGATCGAGACGCGGATCCTCGAGGTCGGGCCGGAGAACGTCGCCGCGTTCATCGGCGAACCGGTCCAAGGCGCCGGCGGCGTGATCATCCCGCCGCCGGGCTATTGGAAGCGGGTCGAGGCGATCTGCCGCAAGTACGGCATCCTGCTCGTCGCCGACGAGGTGATCTGCGGCTTCGGGCGGCTCGGACGGTGGTTCGGCTTCCAGCATTTCGGGATCAAGCCCGACATCGTCTCGATGGCGAAGGGTCTGTCCTCGGGTTACCTGCCGATCTCGGCGACCGCGGTCGCCGCGCCGATCGTGCAGTTGCTGAAGGAAAAGGGCGGTGAGTTCATCCACGGCTACACCTATTCCGGGCACCCGGTATCGGCGGCGGTCGCTCTGCGGAATCTGCAGATCATCGCGCGCGAGCGGCTCGTCGAGCGTGTCGCCGAAGACGTGGGACCCTACCTCGCGAACGCGCTGCGGCGGCTGGCCGCGAACCCGCTGGTGGGCGAGGCCCGCTCGCTCGGCTTGATCGGCGCCGTCGAGATCGTCTCCCGGCAGGGAACGAACCAGCGTTTCGGCGGCAAGGAAGGCAACGCCGGCCCGATCGTGCGCGATGCGTGCATCCGCAACGGACTGATGGTCCGAGCGATCCGCGACACGATCGTGATGTGCCCGCCGCTGATCGTCTCGCACGCCGAGATCGACCGGTTGGTCGACACGATCGATCGGTCGTTGCGCGAGGCGGAGCCGCTCCTGCGTGGCCTCGACGCCGCGGCTTGACGCGCCGGCCGCGCGTGCACCGGCACGCCGGTCGATCCCGCGCCGGCAGGTGCGCGGCACCCACGTCACCGATGGCGAGGCGGCGCCGTTGCACCACAACGTGCATACCGAACTCTCGCGGCGGTTCATCACCGGCGGCATGGCGCCCGGCGCCCGGCTCTCGACGCGCCGGCTCGCCGAGGAACTCGGCGTCAGCCAGACCCCGGTCCGCGAAGCCCTCAGCCGGCTCGCGGCCGAGGGCGCGGTGCAGATCCGCTCCAAGCGGCGGGTGATCGTTCCCGAGATGACCGAGGGTCGGTTTCGAGAGCTGTTGCGCTGCCGGGAACTCCTCGAGCCGGAGGCCGCGATCGAGGCCCTGCCCTACATCGACGCGAAACGGCTGAAGCGGCTCCGGCAGATCGACGACGCGATCGGCGCCGCGATCGGCGGGGGCGACCTGCCGGCCTACATGCAAGGCAACTTCGACTTCCACTTCTCGATCTACGACGCCCGGCCGCGCGGGATCCTGCACCGCCTGATCGAGACCCTGTGGCTGCAGTTCGGGCCGTACATGCGGATCGTCTACGGCCGCGTCGGCACCGCGAACCTGGTCGATCAACACGCGCTCGCGCTGCGGGCGATCGCGGCTCGCGACGCACCGGGACTCGGCCAGGCGATCCGCGCCGACATCCGCGACGGCATGGGTTTGATCGGCGAAAGCGGCTTCGTGTATGCTGACGCTCACGATCTGTGATCACAAATGCTGAGCCCTTCCCGCCAATCGGCGCTCGCGCCGAGCACCGTGCACGCACCCTCGTATTACGCGGCGACCGCAACCGAGGCCGTCGCCGCGCCGCCGCTCGAGGGTGACCGCAACGCGCACGTCTGCGTGATCGGCGGCGGCTTCACCGGCATCGGCGCGGCGCTGCATCTCGCCGAGCGGGGCGTCGAGGTCGTACTGCTCGAGCAATCGCTCCTCGCCTGGGGCGCGACGGGCCGCAACGGCGGCCAGGCGCACGTCGGCTTGCGCCGCGACCAGGCATGGCTCGAGAAGCGGCTCGGCGCGGCCGAGGCGCGCCGGCTGTGGGAACTCGCGCTCGATGCACGCGCCCATCTCGACCGGCTGATCGACACCTACGGCATCGGCTGCGACTACCGGCCCGGCGTTCTGTACGCCGACCACAAGCCGTCCCATACGGAGGCGACCCGCCGCTTCGTCGACCACCTGAGGGAA
>JAKBCG010000168.1:0-2661 GCA_021808035.1 Pseudomonadota bacterium | reverse complement strand
CGCTACGACTATCCGCACATCCGCTTCCTCGACCGCGACGAGGTCCGGGCGACGGTCGCGACCGAGGACTACCACAGCGGCGCATTCGACGGCCGCAGCGGCCACCTGCACCCGATGAACCTCGCGCTCGGGATGGCGCGCGCGGCCGCGAGCCGCGGCGCGCGCCTGCATCAGGACACGCGCGTGCTCGGGATCCGCCGCGCCGGCAGCGACTGGCGGGTGCGCACCACCCGCGGCGACGTGCGTGCCACCCACGTGATCCTGGCCTGCAACGGCTACCTGCGCGGGATCGCGCCGGTCGTCGAACGGCACGTGATGCCGATCAACAATTTCGTCGCGGTGACCGAACCGCTCGGCGCCGAGCGCGCCGATGCACTGATTCGCGGCGGCATCGCGGTGTCCGATTCGCGCTTCGTGGTGAACTACTTCCGCACGACCGTCGACCACCGGCTGCTGTTCGGGGGCGGCGAGACCTACGGCTACCGGTTCCCGCGCGACATCGCCGCCTTCGTGCGACCGCACCTGCTGCGGCTGTTCCCGCAGCTCGGAGGGGCCCGTCTCGACTACGGATGGGGCGGCACCCTCGCGATCACGCCGACGCGAATGCCGTTCGTCCGCGAAATCGAGCCCGGCCTGTACAACGCGAGCGGCTTCTCCGGGCTCGGCGTGCTGCTCGCCCCGTATTGCGGCAAGCTCCTCGCCGATGCGATCGCCGGCGAGCGCGGCGGATTCGAGCGGTTCGCCCGGGTTCCGGTGCCGGCGTTCCCGGGAGGCCGGGCGCTGCGCTGGCCGACGCTGGTCGCCGCGATGTCGTGGTACGCGCTGCGCGACCGGCTCTGACGCCGGCGCGCGCGACGAGGGGAGTGTCGACGATGAAGGAAGGACGACCGAACATGGAACGGACGAGCGACGCCGCGGATCCGACCGGGGAATGGCGGGAATTCTCGCGGTCGCACCCGCAGGTGACCGCGCTCGATGCGTTCGTGATCGACGTGAACGGCAACACGCTCGGCAAACGCGTCGCATTGGAGGATGCCGCGAAAGTGTTCGTCGAGGGCGTGCAGTTCTCGGCGTCGGCGCTGATCGCGGACAACCGCGGACTCGGGCACGACGTCCACGGGATGGGCACCTCCGACGGCGATCCCGACGGCACGGCCCTGCCGCTGCCCGGCACCGTCTGCCTCGCGCCCTGGACCCGGATGCCGACCGCACAGGTGGTCTGCGAGATGCGCGACCTGGGGTCGCGCGAACGATTCTGGTTCGATCCGCGGATGATCCTCGCCCAGGTCGTCGACCGTTGCCGCGACGCGGGCTTGCATCCGGTCGTCGCCTGCGAGCTCGAGTTCTATCTGATCGACCCACGGCGGCGTCCGGACGGCACGATCGCACTGGCCGCCTGCGGCCCGAATGCCGATCCGCCGCGACGCGCGCAGAACCTGTCGATGGACGCGATCGAGTCGAACGCGGCGTTCCTCGAACAGGTCGAGATCGCCGCGGCCGCGCAGCGGGTGCCGGTCTGCGGCGCGGTCGCCGAGTACGGCATCGGCCAGTTCGAGATCAACCTCCGGCACGTCGCCGACCCGCTGCTCGCGGCCGACCACGCGGTGCTGCTGAAGCGCATCGTCAAGGGCGTCGCCCAGGCCGCGGGCGCGCAGGCGACCTTCATGGCGAAGCCGTTCCTCGATCAGCCCGGCAACGGCCTGCACGTGCACGTGAGCCTCACCGACGAGAACGGCGCGAACCGCTTCGGCGCCGCCGGCGGCGAGACGCTGCTGCGGCAGGCGGTCGCCGGGATGCAGGCGTTGATGTACGACTCGGTCGGACTGTTCGCGCCGAACCTGAACTCGCACCGGCGGTTCCTCGGGCAGTTCGTGCCGCGCAGCCGCGCCTGGGGCGAGAACAACCGCAGCGTCGCGTTCCGGATTCCGGCGTCGGGCCCCGAGGGGCGGCGCGTCGAACACCGGGTCGCCGGCGCCGATGCGAGCCCGCACCTTGCCCTGGCGGCGATCCTCGCGGCGATCCTGCACGGAATAGAGAACGGGCTCGAGCCGACCGCGCCGACGCATGGCCGGGCGGTCGGCGGGGGGGCGGACGAGTTTCCGGACGACCTGTTCGCCGCGCTGGACCGGATGCGCGACTCGCCGGCTCTCGGACGCTACCTGACGCCGCGGTTCCTCGACGCCTATCGGGAACTGAAGCGCAAGGAACACGCCGCCTTGCTCCACGATGTCCTGCCTCGCGAATATGATTTCTATCTTTGAGAACCAGACGAGGTTCGTCCGGCGCGCGGGAACGCGCGGGGCGGCCCGGGAGCGCGCATGAGCGACCAGTTGAAGGCCAACTCACTCTCGTTTTTCGAATCGATCATCATGGGTGTCGCCGGCAGCGCGCCCGGCTTCTCGATCGCAGTCGCGATCTCGAGCCTGCTCGTGACCGCCGGCATGGTTTCGCCGAACGCGGTGCTGATCTTTGCGCTACCGATGCTCGGCATCGCGACCGCGTACAAGGGGCTCAACCAGCGTATCGCGAACGCCGGCGCCGCCTATGAGTGGACCAAGATCGGCTTCGGCAAGCTGTTCGGCTACTTCTCCGGCTGGGCGTTGCTGATCGCGTCGATGGTGTTCATGGTCACCGGCAGCGTTCCGCTCGGCACCGCGACGA
>JAKBCG010000167.1 GCA_021808035.1 Pseudomonadota bacterium | reverse complement strand
GCCCGGCGCTACATCGTATGCGTCGCCTTCTCCCCGCCGAGCGCGCCGGCGAGGTAGGTCTCGATCTTCTTCTGAGTGACGCCGCGGTCCTGTTCGCTGAACTGCACGCCGATGCCGGCGGTGCGTTTGCCCTGCGCACCCTTCGGCGTCATCCAGATCACGCGCCCGGCGACCGGGATCTTCTCCTCTTCGCCCATCAGGTTCAGCAGCATGAACACTTCGTCGCCGAGCCGGTAATTGCTGTTCGTCGGGATGAACAGGCCGCCGTTCTTCACGAACGGCATGTACGCGAGGTACAGCGCGCTCTTGTCCTTGATCGTCAGCGTGAGCAGACCGGGTTTGTTGTTGGGCATTCGGAGCGGCGTCAACTGGGTGATTCCCATGGGTTCAAGATGACAGCGATCGGACCCGCAGCAACAACGCCTCCAGCGCGAGCTGCGGGCTCACGCCGGTCGTCGCGAGTCGCCGGCAGTCACGGACCGCATCGAGCAGCGCGTACATGGACGTCATCTTGGGCCCGCGCGCACCGCGAGGCAAGCGGACGGGTTCCGCAGTTTGCGATTCGCCGTCGCCGCCGATCCCGGCGAATATGCGCGTTGTGACCCAGTTCTCAAGCCACGCGACGCGCGGCGCCGGATCGGACCGCACCCAGCGCTCCGCGAGCAGCGTGAGGTCGAGCGTGCCGGCGGCGAGGTCCGCGAGCGCGCGGCGCATCTCCGCGTCGAGCTCGCCGACGCCGGTCCGGCGCAGCTCGACCGCGCGCAGCGGCGCGCCGCCGGCGAGCGCAAGCGGCACCTCCCAGCCGTCCGGCTCGCCGGAACTCGCGCGCAGCCAGGCGAGCGCGGACTCGCGCTCCGGGGCGCGCAGCGCGAGCTTCAGGCAGCGGCTCGCGACGGTCGCCGGGAGGCGATGGCTGCGCGCCGCGGTCAGCATCAGGAGCGTGCGCGCGGTCGGCTCCTCGAGCGTCTTCAGGAACGCGTTCGCACCGTTCACGTTCAACGCTTCCGCGCCCTCGATCAGGCCGACCTTGTACCCGCCGCGGTAGCTCTTCTGCACGAGCCGCTCGATCAGGTCGCGCACCTGGTCGACCTTGATCTGCTGCGCCTCCGGCTCGACGCGCACGGCGTGCCAGTCCGGATGGGAGTCGGCGCCGAGCAGCGCGCAGGCGGCGCATGCGCCGCACGGCCTCGCCGCGCGGTCCGCCGCCTCGCACAGCACATAACCGCCGGCCCAGGCGGCGAGCTCCGCGGCGCCGAGTCCGGGCGCGGCGAGGATCAGCAGGGAATGCGGCAGGCGATCCGCCGCGCCCGCGTCGCGCAGCCGCTCGATCGGTCCGGCGAGCCAGGGCAAGGTCGCCGCCTTCAAGGTGTCCATCCGCGCTCCTCGATCGTCCGCGTGACCGCGCGTGCGACCTCCTCCGGCGATCCGGACGCGTCGATCACCACGATCCGCCCGGGCTCGCGCGCGGCGCGCTCGAGATAGACGCGGCGTACGCGCTCGAAGAACTCCAGCCGCTGCGACTCGAACCGGTCGGTCTCGCCGCCGCGCCGGCGCGCGCGCTCGAGCGCTCGCGCGACCGGAAGGTCGAGCAGCAGCGTGAGGTCCGGCCGCCGCGCGCCCTGCACCCAGCCCTCGAGCGACGCGATCGTCGTCGGGTCGAGGCCGCGCCCGCCGCCTTGGTAGGCGTAGGTCGCGTCCGTGAAGCGATCGCAGACCACCCAGCGCCCCGCGCGCAGCGCCGGCTCGATCAATCCACCGAGATGCACCGCGCGCGCCGCGAACATCAGCAGGAGCTCGGCAACCGGCGGCACGTCCTCGGCGCCGCGCTCGAGCACGACCGAGCGGATCCGCTCCGCGAGCGGCGTACCGCCGGGCTCGCGCGTCACGCAGACCTCGAGGCCGCGTGCCTCGAGATTGCGCGCGAGCGCGGCGACCTGCGTCGACTTGCCGACGCCCTCGATGCCTTCGACCGTGATGAAGCGCCCGGGGCTCATCGTCGCTCCTTCGGCGCGGCCGCCTCGTGGCGCCTCAGGCGCCGCAGGTAGCGCTTGACTGCGGCGTTCTGCTCCGCGAGCGTCGCGGAGAACACGTGCCGGCCGTCACCCTTGCCGGACGCGACGAAGTATAGCGCGTCGGTCTTCACCGGATGCGCGCAGGCGTCGATCGCGGCCGCGCCGGGCAGCGCGATCGGGGTCGGTGGCAGGCCCGCCCGGGTGTAGGTGTTGTAGGGTCCGTCCGCGCGCAGATCGGCCGCGTGCAAGCGCCCGCGGTAGCGTGCGCCGAGGCCGAAGATCACGGTTGGATCCGCCTGCAACCGCATCCCGATCGAGAGGCGGTGGAGGTACACGCCGGCGATCCGCGCGCGCTCGTCGGGCAGCGCCGACTCCTTCTCGACGATCGACGCGAGGATCAAGAGCTGCTGCGGATCCCGCAACGGCAGGTCCGGCGCGCGGGACTTCCAGGCCGCCGCGAGCGTGTCGACGAGCGCGCGATGCGCGATCGCGAGCAGCGCGACGTCGCGGGTCCCGCGCGGGAACTCGTACGTCTGCGGCAAGAACTCGCCTTCCGGGCTGCGCCCGGGCTCGCCGAAGCGCGCCATCAGGTCCTTCGGTGCGGGCGGCAGGGTCGTCGTCAGATAGGGACTCGCGCGCAGCGCCGCGAGCAGGTCGGCGACGCGCCAACCGTCGATGATCGTGAACGACCGCAGCAGGATCCGACCCTTCACGAACTGCTCGAGGAGTCCGCGCGCGGTCAGGCCGGGGTGCAGGGCGTACTCGCCGGCGCGGACCGCCCCCGCGTCGCCGCGCCAGCGGGCGTACAGCGTCCAAACCCATGGCGCCGGCAGCACGCCGAGTTGGTGGAGCTGCGCCGCGATCCGCCCGAGACTCGACCCCGGCGCGATCCGGTAGATCACCGGCGCCGCGATCGGCAGCGGCCGGTCGAGATCCCCGCGCACGCGATGCACCGCGAGCACGGCGGCCGCGACCACGCCGAGGGTCGCGGCGATCGACACGACGAGCCGCGCGCGCCGCCTCACCGCCATGCTCCCAGTCGCTCGTGCAGCCGCCGCGCGGCCTCGGTCGCGCGCGGTCGCCAGCGCTCGCGGCCATGGCGGATCACCCCGATCGGCACGGGACCGGTGAGCGCGTTGGTGATGAACGCCTCCTCCGCGGACGCCAGATCCTGCAAACCGATGCGCCGCTCGGACGGCCGCAGGCCGAGCGCGCGCGCCTCGCCGAGCACGAAGCCCCGCATCACCCCGGCGACGCCGCAGCGGTCGAGCAGCGGCGTGGCGAGCACCGTGCCGTGCCGCACGAACAGGTTCGACATCGTGCCGCAGACCACGTGACCCTCGACGTCGAGCATCAGCCCCTCGACGATCCGCGGGTCCCGCCACTCGGACCGCGCGAGCACCGACTCCAGGCGATTCAGCGTCTTCAGCCCGGCGAGCGCGGGATTCGATGCAAGCCGGGTCCGGCAGATGCGCACCGTGATCGGCGGCGCGGGCGCGTGACCCGACGACGACGGCGCCGGCCATCGCGACAGGATCCGCGTCGCCCGCTCGCGCCCGGTCGGCCGGTAGCCGCGCTCGCCGCGCCCGCGGGTGACGATCAGTTTCAGCACCGCATCGTCCTGCCCGGCCGCGGCGGCCGCGAGCTCGCGGCGCAACCGCCCGGACGGCGGCGGTGTCATGCCGAGCCGCGCGCAGCCCGCGAGCAGCCGCTCGAGATGGCGGTCGAGCAGACGGATCCGGCCGGCGCGCACCCGCATCGTCTCGAACAGTCCGTCGCCGTACTGCAGGCCCCGGTCGCGCCAGTCGATCCGGGTCCCGCGCACGCCGTCGATCCAACTGATCATGCCGGCGCCGGCAGCGCGCGCAGCAGGCCCTTCGCCTTCGCGCGCGTCTCGGCGAGCTCGAGCTCAGGATCGGAATCGGCGACGATGCCCGCGCCGGCGCGCAGCGCGAACCCGTCGGGACCGGTCGTGAAACTCCGGATCAGGATGTTGAAGTCGGCGCTGCCGTCGCGGTTCAGGTAGCCGATCGAGCCGGTGTACGCGCCGCGCCCCTCGGCCTCGAGCGCGGCGACGATCTGCATGCACCGTACCTTCGGACAGCCGGTGATCGTGCCGCCCGGGAACACCGCGCGCAGCGCGTCGACCGGCGAGACGCCCTCGCGCAGCCGACCGGTCACGTTGGAGACGATGTGGTGCACGTGCGCGTAGGTCTCGACCGACATGAACTCGTCCACCGTGACGCTCCCGCCCCGGCAGATCCGGCCGAGGTCGTTGCGCTCGAGGTCGATCAGCATCACGTGCTCGGCGCGCTCCTTCTCGTTCGACAGCAGCGCTTCGATCAGCGCCGCGTCGTCCGCGGCGCTCGCCCCGCGCGGCCGCGTCCCCGCGATCGGCCGCGTCGACGCGACGCCGTCGCGGATCGCGAGCAGCCGCTCCGGCGAGGAGCTCACGACCGCGAAGTCCCGGTACCGCAGCAGCGCCGCGAACGGGCTGGGATTTGCGTCACGCAGGCGCGCGAACAGCGCGGTCGGATCGACGCCGTCCGGCGCTCGGCCCCACCAGCGGCGCGACAGGTTCGCCTGGTAAACGTCGCCCGCGGCGATGTGCGCGAGCGCGCCGCGCACCGCGCGCAGGAAGCGCTCGGGCGCCTCCTCCTCGACGGTCCAGCCTGCGCGACGCGGCGGCGCCGCGGGCGGCCGCCGCGCGGCGACCGGCGGCAACGCCGCAACGTCCTCTGCGAATCGGTCGAGCAGCGCCTCGTGGCCCCTTTCAGCGACGAGCCACGCACGGCCCGCGACGCGATCGCGGACCCACGCGGCGGGCGTGCGGATCGCGATCCCGACGAACGGATCGGGCGACGCCGGCAGGTCGAGCAGCGGTTCGACCTCCTGCGCGAGTTCGTATCCCAGGAACACGAGCCAGCCGCCGCTGAACGGACCCGGCGCATCGGACCGCGCGGTCGCGAGCGCCCGCCACCATCGGTCCAGCGACGCGAAGAAGCCGCCGCCCGCGCCGGGCGACGCGGCGGTCAAGGTCTCGCCGGAGGAGATCGGCAGGAGGTCGTAACGGCAGCGGTCCGCCGCGCCGGCCGCCGCGACCGCGCCGCTCTCGAGTATCCCCGGATAGCGCTCCGGAGCCCGGGCGACCAGGCCCAGGGGGTCAAATTCGGCGGAAAATGAGCGAACCGTTGGTGCCACCGAAACCGAACGAGTTCGACAGTGCGCAACGCAGCGGCATCCGCCGCGCGACGTTCGGCACATAGTCGAGATCGCAGCCCTCACCTGGCTCGTGGAGGTTGATCGTCGGCGGCGCGACCTGATCGCGCAGCGCCAATATCGTGAAGATCGCCTCGACGGCGCCGGCCGCGCCGAGCAGATGCCCCGTCATCGACTTGGTGGAACTCACCGCGAGCCGGTCCGCGGCGGCGCCGAACGCGCGGCGGATCGCGACCGTCTCCACCCGGTCGCCGAGCTCCGTCGAGGTCGCGTGCGCGTTCACGTACTGGATCTCGCCGGGATCGAGCCTCGCATCGGCGAGCGCCTTGGACATCGCTTTGCGTGCGCCCTCGCCGTCTTCCGGCGGCGCGGTCACGTGGTACGCATCGCCGCTCATCCCGAAACCGATGACCTCGGCGTAGATCGTCGCGCCACGCGCCCGGGCCCGCTCGTATTCCTCCAGCACGACCGCCCCTGCGCCGTCACCCATCACGAAGCCGTCGCGGTCCTTGTCCCAGGGCCGGCTCGCGCCGGTCGGGTCGTCGTTGCGCTGCGAGACCGCCTTCGCCTGCGCGAAGCCGCTGACCCCGGTCACGCAGGTGGCCATCTCGGAACCCCCGGCGAGCATCGCATCGGCCTCGCCGTACTGGATCAGTCGCGTCGCGAGGCCGATCGCGTGCGTCGAGGTCGTGCACGCGGTCGCGACCGCGAGATTCGGGCCGGTGAGGTTGAACATCATCGACAGGTGACCGCTGACCAGG
>JAKBCG010000166.1 GCA_021808035.1 Pseudomonadota bacterium | reverse complement strand
CCCGCGCGCGGGCGCGAGCACGACGAGCGCGCCCGCCGAGCCGATCAGCACCACGATCCGCCAGCCGTCCATGCCGTCGATCCGGTGCGGCACCAGGAGCCACGCGAGCAGCGCGACGAGCGGCACCGCGGTGAAGCTCACCACCTGGTTCAGCGAGAACGCGCGACCGCGGTACGGCGCGGGCACGAGCTCCGAGACATACGCGTCGATCGTCACGAGCTGCACCCCGAAGCCGACGCCGGCGATGAACCGCCACAGGTCGACCGCCTCGCCGGTGCGCTGGAACGCCATGATCGTCGTGCAGGCGACATACCACAGCAGCGAGCCGAGGAACACGCGTTTGCGGCCGAGCCGGTCGGCGACGGTGCCGAGCGCGACCACGCCGCACCAGAGCCCCGCGAAGGTCGCGAACACGAACGTGCCGAAGCCGGCGACGCCGATCGGCACGAGCGTCGCGAACACCCCGAGGCTCGCGGGCGTGAACAGGCCGCTGTGCACCATCCCGGGCGCGACGTACGCGGTGAAGAAGAGGTCGTAGTACTCGAACACGCCGCCCGCCGAGATCAGCAGCACGATCGTCCAGATCGCGCGCGACGGCGGCAGCCGGTCGAGCCGCGCGGCGATCGCCGCGTGCGCGGCCGCGGGGGTCGTGGGGGTCGCGGGGGATGGGCCGGCGCGGTCGGCGTTGGTCGCGGGAATGATCATGCGGGGCGAAGGTCCTGTGCGGCGGGTGCTTGCCTTGCGCGAATCTACGCGTGCGCGGCGGGCGCCGCAAACTCGCGCGCGGCTCATCGCGCCGGCCATGGTCCGGCACCGCGAATGCCGGTATAGTCGCCTGAGACCTTCCTCGCTCGGGCACCACGGAACCTTTGGCACTCAACATCGAACATCGGTCGATCGACTGGGTTCCCGAGCACGATCGACACGGCCGGATCCGCGACCAGGTCACGTTCTGGTTCCTCGGCAACTTCCATTTCTTCACGCTGGCGATCGGCTTCGTCGGCCCGAGCCTGGGGCTCGGCTTCGGCTATACCGTGCTCGCCGGTACGCTCGGAATCCTGTTCGGCACGGTGTTCGTCGCGTTCCACGCCTCGCAGGGCCCGGAACTCGGCCTGCCGCAGATGATCCAGTCGCGGGCGCAGTTCGGCTACCGCGGCGTGGTGCTGGTGCTGCTCGCGACGCTCGTGATGTTCATCCTGTTCAACGTCGCGGACCTCGTGCTGATGGCGCACGGCCTCGCGGCGATGCTCGGCTGGGCGTCGGCGCCGGTGATCCTCGGCGCGACCTCGGCGGCGATCCTGATCGCGGTGCTGGGCCACGATTGGCTGCACCGGATCTTCCGCTGGTGCTTCTGGATCTGCCTGCCGCTGTACCTCGCGGTCAGCGTCGCGATCGCGGTCGGCCGGGTGCCGGTCGCGCATCCGCCGACCGGCGCGTTCGCCTGGCCGGCGTTCATCGCGCAGTTCGCCGCGAGCGCGGGCTACAACCTCACCTACGCGCCGTCGATCTCCGACTACTCGCGCTACCTGCCGCGCGACGCGCGCCCCGGCCGGCTGATCGTCGCGGTGTTCGCGGGCGCGACCTCCTCGGCGATCTGGCTGATCGCGCTCGGCGCGTGGCTCGCGACGCGGCTCGGCGCGGCCGACGGCCTGCTCGCGCTGCACGACGCCGGCAACGCGCTGTTCACAGGCTTCGGCGTCACGCTCGCGCTCGCGTCGGTCGCCGCGCTGGTCGCGACGATGGGCTTGAACGCGTACAGCGGCATGTTGACCGTGGTCACCGCGGCGAACTCGCTGTTCAACGCGCGACCGAGCTTCCGGCTGCGGATCGGCGCGATCCTCGCGCTCGCGGCCGCCTGGAGCACGGTCGCGTTCGCGCTGTCGATGGATGCGATCGGGCTGCTGTTCGCGAGCCTCACGGTGATGTTCTACCTGCTCGTGCCGTGGACCGCGGTGAACCTCGCGGATTATTTCTTCGTGCGCCGCGGCCGCTACGCGATCACGGACCTGTTCGACCCGCGCGGGATCTACGGCGCCTGGGGCTGGCGAGGGCTGGTGCCGTACCTCGCCGGGTTCGCAGTGACCTGGCCGTTCTTCGTGCTGCCCGGGATCTACGTGGGCCCGGCCGCGCGGGCGCTCGGCGGCCTCGACGTCGGTTGGCTCGCCGGGCTTCTGGTCTCCGGCGGGAGCTATCTCTGGCTCAGCCGGTCGTTCGATCCGGCGACCGAGCGCGCCGCGATCGCCGCGAGCGAACTCACGCTCGCCCGCCGCACCGTCGCGCGCTGACCAAAGCCCCGCGGGCTCAGCCGTCGAGGTCGGCGGACGCCGGGATCCACCAGTCTCGGCCGCGCGCGGTCGCGACGTACTCCGGCCAGCGATACTCGATCGGCGGCGCGAAATCCCGCGGCAGGAGCGGTTCGATCCGGCGCGCCCCGCCGGTGCGCTCCTCGAACTCGCGGCGCGCCGCGTCGCGCACCGCACCGTCGGTCAGCACGTCGAGCAGCGTCGCGGCGATCGTCTTGCCGGCGACCTCGATCGTCGGGTCGATGCAGGGCGCGAGCCCGCCGAGCGCGTTCGCGACCCAGGGCGGGTAGCCCGGGTGGCCGGGCGGGACCGCGAGCATCGGCCGGGCGACGTACAGCCGCACCGTCGGCGCGTACCAGGTCATCTCGACGTAGTCGTCCGAGGTCCAGTTCGTCTGCCATGCCGGCAGCTGCGTGCGCAGCGCCCGCTCGGCCTCGCGCGGATCGATCAGGCGCTCGCAGGCCGGCAGGAACGGCGCGTCCATCGGTTCGAGGCCGAGGTTCGCCTGGATCTCGCGCGCGAGCCGTCGCGCTTCCTCGTCATAGCGCGGCGGGCCGACCTCGGCGAGGTTGCGGTAGGTGAGATCGGCGAGCACGTGATTCGCGACGCCTGGACGGGTGCGCGACACCCAGCGCTTCACCACGCGGCAGTGCGCGGTCGCGGCGGCGTGGTCGGCGTTGCGGTCGAGCACCTCGAGGATCGCGTTCGCCATCCCGAGATCCGGCGTGCGCCACGCATAGACGATCTGCGCGAGCTGCGCGGGCAGGTTGTCCGCGGTCGCCTGGCCGGCGCTCAGGATCGCCTCGTTCAGCGACCAGCCGCCGGTGTGCGCGAGCATCGACTCGAGCGTCGTCTTGCCGAGCGAGTACATCGTGAACAGCGCGGCGTTCGCGCCGGGCGCGCGCGCGGCCGAATGGGCCGCGGGGATCGGGCTGTCGGCGGCGGCCTGCGCCCAGGTCTGCGGCGAGTCGCAGAGAAACGAATACACCCGGCTCGCATAGGCGCCGCAGTGCGTGTCCCACCGCGTCGTATTGCACAGCGGCAGCATGTAGAACGGGTGGAAGCTCACGATCGCGTCGATCCCGTCGTAGTAGCCGCGCAGGCCGTGCACGAGCTTCGAGCCCTGCACCTTCTCGGCCGGCTCGCCGAAGAACCGCAGGGTTCCCGGGATCCCGTGCGTGCGCATCGCCGCCTGTGCCGCGAGGATCCCCGCGAGCGCGCCGATCCCGAGCGCCGAGTGCGGATCGGTGTGGCCGGGCGCGTGCGTCGAGAGTCCGGCGCGCGGTCCGCGCGCGGTCGCCGCGGCCTGGCAGTTGCCGGGGACCGCGTCGTACTCGGCGTAGCCCGCGACGGTCGCGCCCGGGCCGTTCGACCAGCGTGCCGCGAACGCGGTCGGCATCCCGCCGCTGCCCGACTCGACCTCGAAGCCCGCCTCGCGCAGGCGCTCGACGAACCACGCGGCGGAGGCGTATTCGCGCCAGGCCGGTTCGGCGTATTCCCAGATCGTCCGGTGCCAGCCGGACAGGGTCGCTCGGCGCTGATCGATCCATTCGCGGGCGGTGCGCTTGAAGCTCACGGGGTCACTCCGGTGAACGCGGCCGCAGCCGCGAAGGTTTGCGAAGGGGACGGGCGATGCGCGCCGTCAGCGCGCCTTCTTCTTTTTCTTGCGGGGCTTGGCGGCGTTGCTGTCGACGCCGATCGGGTAGTCGTCGAAGTCGCTGAGGAGCTCCGCGGTGCGCCGCTCCTCCATCACCCGCTCGAGGCGCCGCCACGCGGGCTCCACGCCCTTCGAGCCGCGCCGACGCTGCGACTCGACGTCGCGGATGATGTGCTCGACGTCCTCGTCGCCGCCGGCCTCGGGCGCCTCGCCGTCCTCTTCCTCGAACTCGTCGGCTTCGGGCTTCTCGCTCATGGGATCGGCGCCTTGCGATGATCGATCGTCACGCGCGCGTTTGTATCGCAAAACGCGCCGCGCGTGCAATACCCCGATGCGCGCCGACCGGCGCGGGCGGCGGCGTCACTTGACGAGGTCGTTGAGCTCGAATATCGGCAGCAGCAGCGCGATCACGATGAACATCACGATCGCGCCCATGAACACCACCATGAACGGCCCGAGGAGGTTGGTCATCGTCGCGATCAGGCCTTCCATCTCGCGTTCCTGGTTCAGGGCCGCGCGCTCGAGCATGTTCTCGAGCTCGCCGCTCGCCTCGCCGCTCGAGATCATGTGGATCATCATCGGCGGGAACAGCTTGTGCGCCGCGAGCGACTTGCCGATCGGCGCGCCTTCGCGCACCCGCGCGGCGGCGTCGAGCACCGCGAGCTTCATCGGCTGGTTGTCCACGACGTCGGCCGAGATCCGCAGCGCCTCGAGCACCGGCACCGCGCTCGCGGTCAGGATGCTGAAGGTGCGGGCGAAGCGCGCGGTGTTGAGCCCGCGGATCAGCTTGCCGGCGAGTGGCAGCCGCAGCAGGAACCGGTCGAAGCGCACCCGTGCGTCCGCGCCCCGCAACCAGCGGGCGAACCCGAAGCCCGCGGCGCCGATCGCGGCGATACCGAAGATCCAGTAGTGGCGGATCGCGTGGCTTGCGCCGATCAGGATCCGGGTCGCGAGCGGCAGCTCGGTGTGCTCGGACTGGAACACCGCGACGACCTGCGGGACCACGTAGGCGAGCAGGAACGAGACGATCGCGAACGACAACACCACGAGCACGATCGGGTAGACCAGCGCGTTGCCGACCTCCTGGCCCATCGCCTGGCGCGACTCGGTGAAGTCCGCGAGGCGCTCGAGCACGTGGTCGAGCCGCCCCGACTGCTCGCCGGCCGCGACCGTCGCGCGGTAGATCTCCGGGAACGCCTGCGGGAAGTCGCGGAAGCCGTCCGCGAGCGGGTGGCCCTCGACGACCTTGCTGCGCACGCCGAGCACGATCCGCTGCACGCGCGGCTTCTCGGTCTGTTCGGCGACCGCCTGGAGCGATTCGTCGAGCGGCAGCCCCGAGCGCACCAGGGTGGCGAGCTGGCGGGTCAGCATCGCTAAATCCAGCGAGGAGATCCCGCGCCGCATCAGCCAATGCGCGCGGCCGCGCTTCTGCTCGCTCTGGACGGCCTCCTGGATCTGGATCGGCAGCAGCTGCCGGTCGCGCAGCAGCTGGCGCACGTGCTTCGGCGTGTCGCCCTCGATCAGACCGCGCCGCTCCTTGCCCTCGGTGTCGAGCGCGGTGTACTCGAACGCTCCCATCAGTCCTCGCGCGTCACGCGCAGCACTTCCTCGAGCGTCGTCTCCCCGGCGAGCACCTTGCGGCGGCCGTCGTGGATCATCGTGCGCATGTGATCGTCGACCGAGATCAACTCGTAGATTCCGGTGCGGCCGCGATAGCCGGTGCCCGGTTCGCGGCTCGGACGGCAGAGCTCGACGGGGCCGGCGGACTCGCGCAGGTTCAGCAGCCGCCGCTCGTATTCGCCCGCGAGGAAGCGCTCCTTCGTCTCGGGGTTCAGCACGCGCACGAGCCGCTGCGCGAGCACTCCGATCAGGCTCGACGACAGCAGGAACGGCTCGATCCCCATGTCGCGCAGGCGCGTGACCGCGCCGACCGCGGTGTTCGTATGCAGCGTCGAGAGCACGAGGTGGCCGGTCAAGCTCGCCTGCACCGCGATCTGCGCGGTCTCGAGATCGCGGATCTCGCCGACCATCACGACGTCGGGGTCCTGGCGCAGGATCGCCAGCAGTC
>JAKBCG010000165.1 GCA_021808035.1 Pseudomonadota bacterium | reverse complement strand
ATGTGCTGATCGGTCCGATCGTCGAGTGCGAAGTGAGCTACACGGTCGAGGAGCTCGGCGAGCTGTGCGCGGCCGACGCCGCGTTCATCCGCGGGCTCGCCGAGGAAGGCATCCTGCCGATCGCGCCCGGCGCCGCGCGCGAGCGGCGCTTCTCCGGCGAGGCGTTGCGCCGCGCGCGCATCGCGCTGCGCCTGCAGCGCGACCTCGAGCTGAACCTCGCGGGCGTCGCGCTCGCGCTCGACCTGCTCGACGAGATCGCGACGCTGCGCCGCCGGCTCGGCGTCGACCGATGACCGCACCCGAGCATTCCCCGGCCCGCGCCGACGCGTTCGTGTTCTTCGGCGCGACCGGGGATCTCGCGTACAAGAAGATCTTCCCGGCGCTGCAGGCGCTGGTGCGCCGCGGCGAGCTCGACATGCCGATCGTCGGCGTCGCGCGCGCGGGCGGTTCGCTCGATGCGCTGCGCGCGCGCGCGCGCGCGAGCATCGAGCACGCCGGCCAGTACGACGCGGCGGCGTTCGCGCGGCTCGCGGCGAACCTGCGCTACGTCGACGGCGACTATGCGAATCCCTCGACCTTCGCGCGGCTGCGCCAGGAGCTCGGCTCGGCCGCGCGGCCGATCCACTACCTCGCGATCCCGCCGAGCCTGTTCGGCGTGGTCGTCGACGGTCTCGGGGCGAGCGGCAACGCGCGCGACGCGCGGGTGATCGTGGAGAAGCCGTTCGGGCGCGATCTCGCGAGCGCGCGCGCACTCGACGCGACCTTGCACGCGGTGTTTCCCGAGCGCTCGGTCTTCCGGATCGACCATTACCTCGGCAAGGACGCGGTGCAGAACCTGCTGTACTTCCGGTTCGCGAACGCTTTCCTGGAGCCGATCTGGAACCGCCACTACGTGAACGACGTGCAGATCACGATGGCCGAGTCGTTCGGCATCGAGGGGCGCGGCGCGTTCTACGACGAGGTCGGCGCGCTGCGCGACGTCGTGCAGAACCACCTGCTGCAGGTGATCGCGCTGCTCGCGATGGACGCGCCGACGCGCCACGATTCGGACGCGATGCAGTCGGAGAAGCTGCGGCTGTTTCGCGCGATCCGCCGGCTCGCGCCGGCCGACGTGGTGCGCGGTCAGTTCCGCGGCTATCGCGACGAGCCCGGGGTCGCGAAGGAATCGGCGACCGAGACCTTCGCGGCGCTGCGCCTGCAGATCGACACCTGGCGCTGGGCGGGCGTGCCGTTCTACGTGCGCGCGGGCAAGCGCCTGCCGACGACCGTGACCGAGGTGCTCGTGCACCTGAAGGCGCCGCCGCTGTCGATCTTCGGGGAGACGCTGGACGGCCCGCCGAACCACTTCCGCTTCCGCCTGAGCCCGCAGGTGATGATCTGCGTCGGCGCGTCGGTGAAATGCGCGGGCGACGCGATGCGCGGCGAGGCGGTCGAGCTCGTCGTGCGCAACGACCCGAGCACGGACACATCGCCCTACGAACGCCTGCTCGCGCACGCGATCGACGGCGACACCACGCTGTTCACCCGCGACGACAGCGTCGAGGCCGCCTGGCGGATCTTCGATCCGGTGCTCGCGGCCCCGCCGCCGGTCCTCTCCTACGAGCCCGGCAGCTGGGGCCCCGCCGCCGCCGCGACGGTGCTGCAGCCGGGCGATGCCTGGCACGAACCCACTTGCGCACCGGAGGAACGAACATGACCGCGACGACCGAGCGACTGCGCGAGATCGGCCAGAGCCCGTGGCTCGACAACATCACCCGCACGATCCTCGAGGACGGGACCCTGCGTCGCTACCGCGACGAGTTCGGCGTGACCGGCCTCACCTCGAACCCGACGATCTTCGACGAGGCGATCCGCGGCAGCGCCGCATATGACCTGCCGATCCGCGCGCTCGCCGAGCGCGGGCTCTCCGCCGAGGCGCTGTTCATCGAAGTGGCGCTCGAGGACCTGCGCCGCGCGGCCGACGAGTTCCGCGCGGTGCACGCGGCGAGCGGCGGCGTCGACGGGTGGGTGTCGATGGAGGTCTCGCCGCTGCTCGCCGACGACGCCGCGACGACGGTCGCGGCCGCTCGCGCGATCCACGCGCACGCCGACCGGCCGAACCTGTTCGTGAAGATACCGGGCACGCCCGCGGGCCTGCGCGCGATCGAGGACTCGATCTTCGCGGGCATCCCGGTGAACGTGACGCTGCTGTTCTCGCGCGAGCAGTACCTCGCGGCCGCGGACGCGTGGGCGCGCGGGATCGAGCGGCGGATCGCCGCGGGCCTTGCCCCGCGCGTCGACTCGGTCGCCTCGGTGTTCGTGAGCCGCTGGGATCGCGCGGTCACGGGCAGGCTGCCGGTCCCGCTCGCGCGCGGGCTCGGGATCGCGATCGCGCAGCGCTGCTACCGCGCGTACCGCGAACTTCTCGCCTCGGCGCGCTGGCGGGCGCTCAGCGCCGCGGGCGTGCCGCCACAGCGGCTGCTGTGGGCGAGCACCGGCGTGAAGGATCCGGCCGAATGGCCGAGCACCTACGTCGAGGCGCTCGCGGCGCCCGACACGATCGACACGATGCCGGAGCAGACGCTGCGACATTTCGCGACCGCCGGCCGGCCGGGCGAGGCGATGCGCGCGGACGGGGGCGACGCGGAGGCGACGATCGCGCGCTACGCCGCGGCCGGTGTCGACGTCGATGCGCTCGCCGCGCAACTACAGCGCGAAGGCGCGGCCTCGTTCGTCGCCTCCTGGCGCGATCTCCTGCAACGCATCGCCGCGAAGAGCGCGGCGCTCGCGGCCCGATGAGCGCGCGGCTGAGCCCGCTCGCCGGCAAGAGCGCGCCGGCGGCGCTCCTGGTCGACGTGCCGCGGCTCGTCACCGCGTACTTCGCGCTGCGGCCCGATCCGGCCGAGCCCGCGCAGCGGGTTGCGTTCGGCACCTCCGGTCATCGTGGCGTGTCGCTGGAGGCGAGCTTCAACGAGCACCACGTGCTCGCGATCACCCAGGCGATCTGCGAGAACCGCCGAGCTCGCGGGATCGACGGACCCTTGTACCTCGGCTTCGACACCCACGCGCTGTCCGCGCCGGCTTACGCGAGCGCGCTCGAGGTGCTCGCGGCGAACGGAGTCGAGGTCGCGGTCGCCGCGGGCGACGAGTACACGCCGACCCCGGCGATCTCGCACGCGATCCTGACCCACAATCGCGGCCGCACCGCGGGGCTCGCCGACGGGATCGTGATCACCCCGTCGCACAATCCGCCGGACGGCGGCGGGTTCAAGTACAACCCGGAGAACGGCGGGCCGGCGGACACCGAGCTCACCCGCGCGATCGAGACGCGCGCGAACCGTCTGCTCGAGACCGGCCTCGCCGAGGTGCGCCGGATCGACTTCGCCCGCGCGCGGCGCGCGCCGACCACGCACGCGCACGACTTCCTGACCGCCTACGTCGAGGACCTCGGTCACGTCGTCGACATGGACGCGATCCGCGGGTCCGCGGCGCGCGTCGGCGTCGATCCGCTCGGCGGCGCGGGCGTGCACTACTGGGCGCGGATCGCCGAGCGTCACCGGCTGCGCCTCGACGTGGTCGACGACACGGTCGATCCGACCTTTCGCTTCATGAGCGTCGACTGGGACGGGCGGATCCGGATGGACCCGTCCTCGCCCGACGCGATGCAGCGGCTCCTCGGGCTGCGCGATCGCTACGACGTCGCGTTCGCCTGCGACACCGACCACGACCGCCACGGGATCGTCACCCGCGGCCGTGGGCTCCTGCCGTCGAACCACTATCTCGCGGTCGCGATCGACTACCTCTACCGGCATCGCCCCGGCTGGAACGCGACCGCGGGGATCGGCAAGACGGTCGTCAGTTCCTCGATGATCGACCGGGTCGCCGCGCGCCTCGCGCGCCGGATCGAGGAGACGCCGGTCGGATTCAAGTGGTTCGCGGCCGGCCTCGGCGACGGCACGATCGCGTTCGCCGGCGAGGAAAGCGCCGGCGCCACGTTCGCGCGGTTCGACGGCGGCGCGTGGACCACCGACAAGGACGGGATCGCGCCGGCGCTGCTCGCGGCGGAGATCACCGCCCGCACCGGCCGCGATCCCGGCGAATGCTACGCCGCGCTGGAAAGAGACCTCGGCGCGGTGTTCGCCGACCGGGTCGAGGCGCCGGCGGACGCCGCGCAGAAGCGCCGGCTGTCGTCGCTGTCGGCCGACCGGCTCGGCGCGGCCGATCTCGCCGGAGATCCGATCACCACGATCCTGACCCGCGCGCCCGCGAACGGCGCGCCGTTCGGCGGCGTGAAGGTGATCACCGCCGGCGGCTGGTTCGCGGCGCGCCCGTCGGGCACCGAGGACATCTACAAGATCTACGCCGAGAGCTTTCGCGACGAGGCGCACCTGCGGCGGATTCTCGCCGACGCGCAGCGCATCGTCGACGCGGCGCTCGCCGGCGATCGCGACTGAACAAAATGGCTACGTCTGGCGCTGAACTTGCGTTGGCGCGAGCCTCCCTTGACTCGCAGTCGGTAACCGGGAAGCACCGAGAAGACCTAGCGTCCAATCCACCGTTTGATCAAAGCTTTCCAAGGATGATCCGCGTGCCATTTTAACGCAGCGCACTCATCATAAAGCCGCGAGATAATGCGATTGCGCTCAACGATCTCATCGAGGACCTGGTCGGCATTCAGTGGACGCACAGGCAAAGATAGTTGCCGCCATGATTCCAGCGTATAACCATATACCGAGAAATCTTCTGAATAGAGTGACCCGATTCGCGCAGCGATATCATCGGTCAAGCTTGCGTCGCCAATCGGGAGCCCGGAATTATCCCTACGAAAGCTCACCGTTCGCCCGAGATGGGCGCTTAGAATCGCTTCGGTGTCCTTGATAGATTCCGCGCGCCCGACATGAGTGTATGGAATCGCGCCATGCAGAAGAAGATCCGTCTGCCTCCGCCAGTGCGGATTTGCGACGCCAAGGTCCTCTGTTTCTAGAAACTCCACGAATTGCTGGAACGTGGGTGCTTTATCGTGAACAAATTCATGACCCGGTTCGCACATCAGTACTTTGTTGCGCCACGCAGAAATGAGACGCCCATAAGGATTTCTGACGATTGAAAAACGCAGGAACAACGGGTCCGTCAATACGCGTTCTTGAATTTCTTCGTCAAGTGCCACGAGCGAGGGAAGCGGAACGTTCGATCGCGCATGCACGAACATATCCAATCGCGTCTCCCGATGAGAACCGATTTCGAACTGAACCGGGGATGCGCCCACGAGTTCGCGCAGAAAATGTTTGACGCTACTGCATGCGACTTTCGGGTTCTCGATGTATAAGATTTTATGCTGCAGGCTAACGAAACTACCGTATGAAAGTCTTTCCGTTGCCGCTTGCACGCCAATTTGCGGAAAGCACTCCTTGACTCGAGCGACCGCAGACTTGAGAGCCCTTTTTCCCATAATGTCGATCAGCGTTTCGGTTCAAACCATTTGCGACACGAAGATTGATAACACAGCCCATTCCAGACGACCAATACGAGTTCTCACATTTCCGCTCGCTCACTCCTGCTCAATCGCGTGCCCGCCGAACTAACTGCGCATCGCCGCGGTGAGCTTGTCCGCGAACGAGTCGGCATCGCGTGAGCGCAGCCGTTCGATCAAAGACCGGGCGACGGACGATTGCGGCTATTCGTCGAGACGTTCGACTTCCGCAATCGCCTCTCGGAGAACATCCTCGGCAACGCCGCGGCGCTTCAGTGCTCCCGCAGATTCTGCGCCGCCGTTGATGCCGCTCACTCCCGCTCCATCGCGTGCCCGCCGAACTGGTTGCGCATCGCCGCGAGGAGCTTGTCCGCGAACGAATCGGTGTCGCGCGAGCGCAGCTCAGGCCACTTTCCTGCTCTTGGCCGCGAGAACCGAAACACCAGCCTCCCGGATCCGCTGATACATCGCATCCGGCGCCAAGTCGATGCCACCTGGCCAAGTTAATGCACCGTGTTCCAGGTACGCCTTTGCGAACACGGCCTTATCGCACAGCGCATCAAAACCGTCCCCCAGTGGTCCCTGTGA
>JAKBCG010000164.1 GCA_021808035.1 Pseudomonadota bacterium | reverse complement strand
TACCAGGCGTACGGGCCGTTCGACACGCGCACCGCGCCGGGCGCGATCATCACCGGGGTGTTCGGCGGGAACTACGCCGGCATGGATGCGTTCAACGCCGAGGACGGCAACAACCCGGGGCTCAAGCCCGCAACCGCGGTGTCGCGGTCGATCGGTTTCACGTTCCGGCCGGCGCGGATCGCGGGGCTCACCGTGAACGCGGATTTCTCGTCGATCAACCTGTACGGCTTCGCCGGCGGCATCGGCTTCAACAACATCCTGAAGTCGGTGAACGCGTTCGGCTCGGCCTCGCCGTTCTTCAACAATCTCGCGACCGGCAACTTCGCGAATTTCGGGGGTACCGATCCGTTCGCGACGCCGGGTTCGCTGCAGGCCTTCTTGACCAATCCCGCGACCGGCCAGGGTGATCCGGCCAAGGCGCAACAGCTCTACCTGATCGACCGGTTCACCAACCTGGCGGTGCTGCGCGAGCGATCCTGGACCGTCGGCGCGCGCTACGTGCTGCCGTGGACCGAACACGGCACCTTCACGCTCGCGACCACGGGCTCGGTGTTCAGCTCGTTCGAGTTCTCCGATGGGCTCGCCGGGGATCCCACGATCCAGTACGCCGGTTATGCGAGCAACCTCGGCGTGTTCGCGGGCACCTTGCCGAAGTATCGGTTCTACTCGACGGTCGATTGGTCGTTCCACCGCCTGAACGTGCTGCTCGCGAACACCTATGTGTCGTCCGTCGAGGACGCGGGGTTGACCGGGACGCTGCCCGGTCTCCCGGTGTCGAGCTACAGCGCGTGGGACCTGCGGGCCGCCTACGACTGGGCGCTGCAGGGCGGCGAGAAGGTGACGCTCGGCGTCGGCGTGAACAACCTCAGCGACCGGATGCCGCCGCTCGCGCCGCGCGCGTTCGCAAACCAGTACACCAACGCGGACATCGCGAGCTACTCGCCGATCGGCCGCTTGGTGTACGGCGATCTGTCGATCGCGTTCTGACGCGTACGGGTCGGAACCCCAGCGACGGCGCTCGACGCAGCGGTCCTCTTTCGATGGGAGACATGGGTACGATGAACGCATCGCGAATCACCGTTGCCGCGGGACTCCTCGTCCTCGGCATCGCCGCCGCCGTGGCCACGCCGTCCCGGCGACCGACCGAGCCGCTGCGCTTGCTGGGGCGGACCGAGTTGCCGGGCTACACCGGCGATTTCGATCATCTGGCGGTCGACATTCCCGACCATCGCCTGTTCATGGCGGCGGAGGATCACGGCACGGTCGAGGTGTTCGATCTCGCGACCGGTCGGCACCTGCGCACGCTGAGGGGCTTCAACACGCCGCACGGCCTGTTCCTCGTGCCCGGCACGCATCGCATGATCGTCACCGACAGCGGCAAGCGCGGCAGCCGCATCCTCGACACTCGAACGCTCGCGGTGGTCGGTTACATCACGCTCGCGCCCGGCGCGGATTCCTCGGTCTACGATCCGTCGACGGGTCGCTTCTACAT
This sequence comes from Pseudomonadota bacterium, assembly GCA_021808035.1. Classification (GTDB taxonomy): domain Bacteria; phylum Pseudomonadota; class Gammaproteobacteria; order Steroidobacterales; family Steroidobacteraceae; genus Bog-1198. The sequence goes on along the minus strand of JAKBCG010000164.1, from coordinate 4,558 downwards.
CGTCACCGGCGGCGGTGACGTCGGGATGAAGGTCAGCTACCTGAACGAGATCGATCCACGCACCGGGAAGCTCCTGCGGCAGCTGAAGTTCGATTCCAACCACACCGAAGCGGTCGTGCCGGAGCAGCACGGCGAGCGGTTGTTCGTGAACGTCGCCGACAAGAACGAGGTCGACGTGGTCGACAAGCGCAGTTTCAGGGTCGTCGCCCGCTGGCCGATCCACGGCGCGAAGACCAACCTGTCGCTCGCACTCGACGAGGCCGATCATCGGCTGTTCGTCGTCACCCGGAATCCGACCAAGATGTTCGTGCTCGACACCCACGACGGACGCACCGTGGCGACGGTCGACGTGCCGGCGATCGTCGACGGTGCGTTCTTCGATGCGTCGCGCAAGCGCATCTACATCCCCGGTGCGGTCGGGGAGGTCGGCGTCTACCAGGAAATCGATCCGGATCACTACCGCGAACTCGCCCGGGTGCCGAGCGCGATCGGCGCGAAGTCGGGGCTGTTCGTGCCGGCGCTCGAGCGGTTGTACCTCGCCGCGTCACCCGGCAAGCGGGTCGGCGGAGCGATGCTCTGGTACGCGGTGCAGTGAGCGCGAGCACGGCGCGCTGAGTGCGCATCGGTTGCGCGGCCGGCGTTATCGCCGGCCGCGCAACCGCCTTCCGGCGCGGGCTTGCCTCAGTGAGCCGGCTTGAACAGGCTGGCGGCGTCCGGGATCCGCTGCTGCACAGCGTCTTTGATCGCCATTGCCCGCGCCTCGAGCGTCTGTTGGTCGTCGCCCTTGCGGTACGGGTACACGACGCTCGCGGCACCGATTACGCGGCCGGCGCGGTCCTTGAGCTGCATTTCGACCTCGAAGCGGGTTCCCGTCTCGTTGACCTCGAGATTGGTCTTGCCGGTGTAGACCGCGCGCATGTCGTCGTTGTCGGCCTTCTTGCCGATCCTCCCGATGTTGGAACCGACGATCACGTTGTAATCGCCCCCCGGCGGCGTCGCGTGGATCGCGAAGATCTCGACGTCCGGATGCCGCGCGAGCACGTCGTCGACGAGGTGCTGCGCATAGGTGTCGGTCGCCGACGGCATTGTCGGATCGTAGGGGACGGGGTCGAGCACGTTTCCTGGCAGCGTGATCCGCCGGCCGAGCCAGTCGCGGATCGCGAGCGCACGGCGGATCAGCGTCGCGCGGTCCGCCGCGGTCCCGGCGAAGCGCAGCGACAGCGCGCCGATCACGTCGTGCGAGACGTCCTCGAGCGGTACGCGCACGTCGACGCGGTGGTGGGCCGCGTCCACGGTCGCGCTCGGCCGGCCGCTCGCGATCACCGCGAGATCGGCCGGCGAGGATGGGCGGCCAAGCACACGTGGGTCGGTCGAGGCGACGGTCCGGTTGACGTGGGCCTTCGGCGGCTGGACGTGCAGCGCCGCGGCGAGCACCGACGGGTTCGCCGTGCGGACTTGCTGCAGGAGGGTCTGGCCGTAGGTCGTGCCCGACGTGCAGGGCGCAGCCCCGGCGGCGGGCATCAGCGCGGCGAGCGCGATGGCGAGGACGGAACGATTCATGATGCTGGTTACTCCCGGATGCGATGACGTTGTCGTGAGCCGCCCCCCGGCGGCGTGCGATGACTTTTGTACACGCCCAGGCTGAAAACAGCCTTAATTCGGTTCGGCACGGTGCCAGGCGGCGAGCAGGCCCCGTTCACGACCGGTGTCTCGATCGGCCGCGGCGGGCCGCGCGGCGGCGGGTGATTGGATCCGCGCCGCGGGAACTTGCCGTTTCAGGTTCTCTTCAGCCGCTGCGCGTAGCGTGCAGACCGAAGAGAACTATAGACTGGCGGGGACCTGCCGGAGGGCGACTTTCCGGGGATGTGCAAATCATGACGCCAAGCACCGCCGAATCCGCCGCGCCGCACGACCTGCCGTTGCGCCATCGGGTGGGGCACCTGCACGCGCTCGCTGGCATCGCCCATCGGTGGCTGCACCAGGACGGCGTGCTGCGGCGCATGGTTCCCGGGCGCGAGAACTGACGCGTGGACCCGCCGTGAAGATCCTGGTGGTCGAGGATCAGCGTCGGCTCGGACTGCTGCTGCGACAGGGGCTCACCGAAGCGGGCTACACGGTCAGGCATGCGGCGAACTGCAGTGGGGCCCGCGATGCGCTCTGCGAGACCAGTTACGATGCGATCGTGCTCGATCTCGGCCTGCCGGACGGCGATGGTCTCGATCTCCTGCGGCAGTGGCGCCGCAGCGGCTTCAACGAACCGGTGATCATCCTGAGCGCGCGCGACGCGGTCGAGGACCGGATCAAGGGCCTCGACCTCGGTGCGGACGACTATCTGCCGAAGCCGTTCAGCTTGCCCGAACTGCTCGCGCGGCTGCGCTCGCTGTTGCGACGACAGGCGAACGTCAAGGATACCGTGCTCGAACATCGGGGCATCCGCATGGACCTGGTCGGCCGCACGACGCAGTTCCAGGGCGAGGCGCTCGACCTCACCAGCCGGGAGTTCGCGCTGCTGGAGATCTTCATGCAGAATCCGGGAAGGATCCTCACCCGTTCGCTGATCTACGAAAAGGTGTGGTCGTCGCCGTATGAAGTGGATGCGAACCTCCTCGACGTTTACATGAGCAAGCTGCGCGCGAAGTTCGACGTCGGGGACGACAAGCCGCTGTTCAAGACCGTGCGCGGCGTGGGTTACAAGCTGCAATGAAGTCGATCGGCGCGCGATTGTCGCTGTGGTACGCGGCCGCGGCGACCGGGACGCTCGCGTGCCTGTTCGTCGCCGGGTACTACCTGCTGCAAGGCTACCTGATCCACGGACTCGATCTGCTGAACCAGACCGAGTTCGAACAGATCCGTGCCCACTTGGGTCCCGACTATCGCCAACTGAGCCCCGCGGTGATCAACGCGCGGATTCGGCAGACGACCAATTACGCGTCGGTGCTGTTCTATATCGACATCCGCCGGCACGGTCACGGCTCGATCTTCTTCTCCAGCAACCTCAAGGGACGTTCCATCCCGGACCTGAAGGGCAAAAGCCGCTACACCATCCAATGGCGTCCGCACGCCCTGTTGCGTGTCGGCGAGTACCTCCTGCCGCCCTATGACGTGATCGTCGCGACGCCATCGACCCAGGTCGACGGCATGATGGAGGGCTACGCCGAGGTCTGCGCGGCGCTGCTCGCGCTGATGCTCGGGATGAGCAGTGCGATCGGCTTCGGTTTGTCGCGGATCGCGCTGCGGCCGGTTCGCCTGATCCGTGAGACCGCGAGCCGGATCGGATCGGACAACCTGAGCGAACGCATCCCCGTGCCGGAGGTGCGCGACGAGATCGCGGATCTCGCGCGGTTGCTGAACGCGATGTTCGATCGCATCGAGGGTTCCTTTCGCAACGTGCGCCGGTTCGCCGCCGACGCATCCCATGAGCTCAAGACGCCCCTGTCGCTCGCGCGGCTGCACGCCGAGAAGTTGCTCGCGTCCGGGGCACTGAACGCCGAGGGCGAAGAGGGGCTGCAGACATTGCTCGAGGAGCTGTCGCGGCTCACCCATACGATCGATGATCTGCTGTTCCTGTCGCGCGCGGAAGCGCGCAGCATCTCGATCGATCTCGCGCCGCGGGACCCGGCGCCGCTGCTCGCCGCCTTCCATGCCGACGCGCAGGTCCTCGCGGAACACCGCGGCCTCACGGTGGCCTTCCATCACGAGGGCGAAGGACTCGCGGTCTGCGAGCCCCGCTGGCTGCGGCGCGTGCTGTTGAACCTCTTCAGCAACGCGGTCCACGCGTCGCCGCCCGGCGCAGCGATCCGGCTCGAATCGTACGTGAACGCGCAGGTCTGGCACGTGTCGATCGAGGACGAGGGGCCCGGCGTCCCGGTGGCCGATCAGGCGCGCATCTTCGACCGCTTCGTGCGCTTGCGTCCGACCCAGGGAGGCGACCTGGAGGGCACCGGACTCGGACTCGCGATCTGTCGTGGGATCATCGAACTGCATCACGGGCGCATCTGGGTCGAGAGCGGTCGCGACGGGCGCGGGCTGCGGGCGGTGTTCGAATTGCCCGCGGTGCCGGCGCCGCCGCGACCGATCGTCCGAGGTCACGCGGCGCAGCCCGCGCCGTCGACGTGATGTCTACATCATGCCGACGGGGACGACGGTGGGGTGACGCGGGTCAGCCAACCGAAATGCGTATTGATCGCATCGGTGGTTGGGCGCACACTCGGCATCCACAAAGATCCCTGCACGAGGTACATCGCGATGAAGCGACTCATTCTCGCCGCGCTCGCCGGCTCGCTCGCCGCGGCGCCGGCGTTCGCCGCGCTCAAAGTGGGTGCGAAGGCACCGCTCTTCACGACCGAAGCGACGCTCGCGGGCAAGCCGTTCAAGTTCTCCCTCGCCGCGGCGCTCGCGAAGGGGCCGGTGGTGCTCTATTTCTATCCGGCCGCGTTCACCAAGGGCTGCACGATCGAGGCGCATGACTTCGCGGCCGCGATGCCGAAATTCAAGAAGCTCGGCGCGACCGTGATCGGCGTCTCGCACGACACGATCACGACGCTGAACAAGTTCTCGG